>CAVKCU010000078.1:0-6955 GCA_963654645.1 Clostridiales bacterium
CGGAATACCGCGCAAAGACGCAGAAAAAACAGCCCCCGCGCCGGGCATTGCTGCGGCGGGAACTGCTGCATCTGGGTGCTTGTCCCATGTGGCTGCTCAACTGTGCGCTGAGCAGCCTGCTGCTGCCGGTGCTGGGCGCAGCAGCGCTGTGGAAGGCCGCTGCTCTGCGCGCCTTTACCGCTGCTTACCCGCCGGAGAGCCTGCCTATGCTGGTGTGCGGGATGGTGTGTACCATAGCCGCCATGAGCTTTATCACAGCGCCGTCGGTGTCGCTGGAGGGCGGTACCCTCTGGCTGCTGCAAAGCCTGCCGGTGACTCCGCAGCAGGTGCTGCGGGCAAAGGTGGAGCTGCAATTGCTGCTCACGCTGCCTGCGGCGTGGCTGTGCGCTGGGTGCGCTATGGCGGCGCTGCGCATTCCGGTAGGGCAGTGGATGCCGGTGCTGGCTGTGCTGGCGGCTTTTGTGTGGCTGACAGCGCAGTTCGGGCTTGTCTTAGGGCTGTGCCTGCCCAACCTCCACTGGGTCAGTGAAGCCGCCGTGGTCAAGCGGAGCGCCGCCAGTATGCTGGCGATGTTCAGCGGGTGGTTGCTGGCGGGCGGGGTGCTGTTTTTGCCCCTGACCTTACTGGACTACGCCGTGCCGCCGCTGGCTGCGCAGGCTGTTTGTCTGGCGGTGCTGCTGGGGCTGGATCTGCTGCTGCACCGCTGGCTGTGCACCCGGGGCGCAGCCCGGTTTGCCGCCCTGCATTGAGGCGGGAGGATTTGGAATGCCCTTCGCTTTGCTTTGCGTATCTTCAGCGGAAAAATCATTTTAGTTTAGCAAAATCGGGCAGCCCGCAGGCTGCCCGATTTTGCATTTTCACGGAAGGGTTTTTAATGGAAAACAGCGGTACTGCGGGCGAATCAATGAAGTTTTTGTTTGCCCATTACAGCGCGTCCAGTGCGGTGCGGGCGGCACGGATGTTTGCTTCACTGGTCTGCCAGAGCGCAAACTCCGAAAAACCCGGCAGACCCATGGGCACGCCCTCCCGTCGGAAGGTCATGCGGCTGTCCAGCACCTGCTTGCCGGAAAGGTGGAACGCCCGGGCACCGGTCTGGGCGGCAAGAGCGGGGATGTTGGCAGCAGATACGCCTGCGCCCACCAATATCTCCACCTCCTGCCCGGCAGCTTCCACCAGCTGCCGCAGCAGGGCAGCACCCTGCGGGGCGCTTGCAGCCTGTCCGCTGGTCAGGATGGTAGCAAGCCCCAGCCGCTTCGCAGCTTCCAGTGCGGCAAAGGGATCGCAGCAGACATCAAAGGCGCGGTGCAGGGTGCAGTCCACGGTGCGGTGTGCTTTTTCTGCTGCCTGCCGGGCTGCAGCGTAGATGGGACGCAGGGCATCGATATCCAGCGCACCCGCCGGGGTCAGCACGCCGGTCACGATACCGTCTGCACCGGCGGCGACCAGCTCGGCGGCGCACTCAGCCATCTGCGCCAGCTCGTAGCGGTCGTAGCAAAAATCGCCGAAGCGGGGGCGCAGCAGCGCCCGCACAGGCAAACCGGTCTCTGCCTTGACCTGACGCAGCAGGGCAGGGGAAGGGGTAGTGCCGCCGATGATCAGGTCAGCGCACAGTTCCAGCCGGTCAGCGCCACCGCGTTTTGCCGCCAGCGCGCTGGCAGTGCTGTCTACGCATGCTTCCAAAGTGTAATGCATAAGAGATACCTCCAACATGACGCTTCAACAAGACCCGCCGACAGAGAACCATCGGCGGGTCAGAATTATAGTTACTTTACGCTTTCAAGGAAGCGGACGAAACCGGCGCGGCCTGCTTCATCCAGCTTGTACACACCGGCATCTGCCAGCACCTGTGCAAACACATAGCCTACCTCATCCTGCAGGATCAGGTGCACATTGTCGGCGTTCAGGTCAGGGTGCTTTGCAAGGATCTCCTCCGCCCACGCGGCGTGCTTTTGCAGGCTTTCGGGGTATTCTGCGGTGGGCAGGTGCGCCACCAGTACATCCGCAAGGTCGAACAGCTCCTGCTTCAGGCGGCTGGGCAGCACAGCCAGACCCATCACCTCGATCAGACCAATGTTCTCTTTTTTGATGTGGTGCAGCTTTGCATGGGGGTGGTACACACCCAGCGGGTGCTCCGGGGTGGTGATGTTGTTGCGCAGCACCAAGTCCAGCTGATACTTGCCGTCCCGCATCCGGGCGATGGGGGTAATGGTGTTGTGGGGCTCGCCATCAGTCTCGGCAAAGATAAAGCAGCTCTCGTCAGTGTAGCCGCGCCATGCAGTCAGCAGCTTATCAGCCAGCTCCACAAGGCGTGCGTCGTCTGCACAGGTCAGACGGATGCAGCTCATGGGCCAGTGCACGATACCGGCCTCCACGTCCTCAAAGCCGGGGAACACCCAAGGCTTTTCAATGGGAGCCTTGGCCATGGCAAACTCGTAGTGACCGCCCTGGAAGTGGTCATGGCTCAGGATGCTGCCACCCACGATGGGCAAATCGGCGTTGCTGCCCACAAAGTAGTGGGGGAACAGACCCACAAAATCCAGCAGTTTGCGGAAGGTCGCCCGCTCGATCTTCATAGGAGTGTGCTGGTTATTGAACACGATGCAGTGCTCGTTGTAGTAAACGTAGGGGCTGTACTGCAAGTTCCACGCGCTGTCGTTGATGGTCAGCGGGATGATGCGGTGATTCTCGCGGGCGGGGTGATTCATGCGGCCTGCATAGCCCTCGTTTTCCACGCACAGCTGGCACTTGGGGTAAGCGCTCTGGGGTGCAAGCTTTGCAGCGGCAATGGCCTTGGGGTCCTTTTCCGGTTTGGACAGGTTGATGGTGATATCCAAATCGCCGTACTCGGTCTTTGTGACCCACTTCAAATCGCGCTTGATGCGGTAGCGGCGGATGTAGTCGGTGTCCTGACTGAACCTGTAGAACCAGTCGGTGGCGGCCTGCGGACCCTCGTTTTCGTACCGCTCCTCAAAGTTTGCGCGCACAATGCTGGGGCGCGGGGTCAGCACGCCCATCAGCTTGGTGTCGAACAGATCGCGTGCGGTGGAGTTGTCCGCGCATACGCCGCGGGCAACGGCATCGTCCACCAGAGTTTTAAGGATGCTTTCCAGATCGGTGTAGCATGCTTCGCTGTCCGGAACGGTAAAGTCGTCCAGCTGCATGGTCATCAGCAGTTGGTTGCGGATATAGATCTCGTCATCGGGCAGAATCAGCCCGGTGTCCAGCCCGTAGTTCACGAGCTGTTGGATAGCAGTGGATATCACAGTACAGCACCTCCCTCAGGACGGATGTTCAGCACATGGCAGCGGCCTGCGCCGAGGAGCTTTTCCATGTTGGCTTTAAAGTCTGCCAGCATCTCCACCGGCACAAAGGCCTGCACCGTACCGGCAAAACCGCCGCCGTGCACGCGCACAGCGCCCTTGCCGCCTAGATAATGCTTTGCAGCGGCGATGGTCACAGCCACTTCCTGATGCTCCTTGTAACCGGCGGGGATGACATTTTGCAGGTATTCCCAGCTGCTGTCGCCGGAGGCGGTCACCATCTGCAAAAAGGCCTCAAAGTTGCCCTCGCGCAGGGCAGCCACCTGTTTGGGCACGCGTTCGTTGTCGGCGTAGATATGGAAGGCGCGCAACACAGCGCGGTCGCCGCACTGCCTGCGGCAGGCCGGGATGTTTGCAAGGAAAGTCTCGAACGGCACATCCCGCAGCACCTCGCCGCCGCACACAGCAGCCACAGCGCGGCACTCGTTGGGAATGGCGGCGTACTCGTCGGTCAGGTCGGCGTGGTCTGCACCGGAGTCCAGAATGCACAGTGCCAGACCGGCCTTGGAAAAGTCCACCTGCACCGGCTCCACGTCAGGATTTGCCTTGTCGGCAAAGTCGATGGTGATAATATTGCCCACGCTGGAGGCCATCTGATCCATCAGACCGCAGGGCTTGCCAAAGTAGACATTCTCCGCCCACTGACCGATCTGCGCAATGGCGATGGGGGAGACTTTTTCAGCCATGAAGCAGTCGTTCAGGATCACGCCGACCAGCACCTCGAAGGCAGCAGAGGAAGAAACGCCGCTGCCCTTGGGCACATTAGAGGAAATGTACACGTCCAGACCGGACAGCTTTGCACCGCGCTGACGGAAGGCTTCGCACTCGCCGCGCAGCAGGGAAGCGGTGGTGTTCTCCTCCTCCTTGCGGGCGGTCAGGTCGTCAAGGTCGATGACGCACAGGTCGTATCCCTCGCTCTGCACGCGCAGCTGGTTCAGGCTGTTGGGGGCGGCAGCGGCGATCATATCAATGTTCACACTGCCTGCCAGCACACGACCATGCTGGTGGTCGGTGTGGTTGCCGCCGATCTCGGTACGACCGGGGGCACTGTACAGACCGGCCTCGGTATGTGCGCCGAAGGTGGTCTCCAGCCCGTCCAGAACAGCCGCATAGCGGGCTGCCTGTGCAGGGGTCTCCTCGGGGGTGCAGCAGTACAGCGCAGCCAGACGCGCAGCGTGTGCGCCCTCGGTCAGCTCCTGCTTCCAGGTGGAAATGGACTTCATCATGGAAATTTCCTCCTACTATCATGATCGGAAAAAGTCGATGCAGCCGCTTACAGGGTGCAGCTGCCGTAGCTACTTCTATAATAGTCAAACACAACGCAAAAAACCATGTGTTATTGTTGCATCTCGATGAAAAGTTGCCAAAAACGCCGGTAAGAGATGATTGGTCGATGAAGAACAAATAAAATAAAAGTTTTTCTGTCAAATCGGAATGCTTGGCATAAATGCACACAAATCCCGGAATTTTGAGCGCAGCGTCCAAAAAAGGCCGGATGGAAAATTGCACTTTGCACAAAAAATACCCCCGCGCCGATGCAGCCATCGGGTGCGGGGGCGCGTTTCAACGGGTAAATTCGCTGCCGGTCAGTCCGTCAAGGTTCAGCATTCCTTCCAGTGCGGCAATGTCGGCGTTCACGTCCAGCGCGTCGGCTTGGAACAGCTTGTCCAGCTGGTTTTCAAAGGCGGTCACCAGTAGGTCCATGCTGCGTTCAATGCTGTGCTTGGCCTCGGTGATGTTCGTGCCCTCCACCGCCTGCCCGGAAAGGCTGGCGTAGGTGTTCAGCAGCTTGAGCGCAGTGGGCAAATAGTAGTTCATAAACTTTTGCAGCTGCGCTTTTTTATCCGGGTCCTTCTGCGCCAGCGCAAAGATGCGCCCGCTGACTTCTTCCAGTCGGGAAATTTTCTGGCTCATCACCGGGTCAGGGATGGCATCGTTCACCTCCCGCAGCTGGCGCAGCAGGGCAGCGTACTCGTCCTCTGCGGCAGGCTGGGGCTTGGGTGCCGGGGCGGGTGCAGGCTTTTTCGGCTGTGGCGCCGCGCCCCGCACTACCAGCGTATCAGTGCGGTTATCAATGTAGGCATTCGCGCCGAAGTATCCGTGCTCGATGGCACTTTTCACCGCAGCGCGTCCCCGGGCGGCGTCCACCCCGGCAGCGGCAAACAGTTCCGGCAGGGGGATGTTATCCCGTTCGCCTACCACCTTATCCAGCAGCTGCTCCAGCTTGTGGGTGCGGTTCATCCGCAGGCCAGTCAGCAGCGCACCGCCGCCGCCAATGGCCATGACGATATCAGAAAACAGCTCCCCGGGGTCGGGCAGAATCTGCCATGCGCCGATGATATCCACCGTATCCATCACCCCGGCAAACAGGAAAACGGCACCCATGATGGTGCAGAGGGTGGCAATATTCTTATGCCACTGTTTGGCGCTTTTTTGCTCTGCCGTGGGGACGTCCTGCCCATCGGATGCGTCTGTGTTTTGCGTTGGTGCAGGCTCTGGGTCGGGGCGGTAGTCGCCCCGGGCGCGGGCGGCTTCCTGCTCTTCCTTCTGCACCTTCTGGTCGATGCCCTTCAGGATGAACAGCAGCACCCCCAACGGCCCGGACATCGCCATCACGATAAAAATGGCAATGGTGGGGATCTTTGCAAAATAATGTTTTCTCGGCTCCATGAAACAGGATTCCTTTCACAGAAAGATAAAAATAAAAGACCGCGTTCCACTCTATTATAGCGGAGCGCGGCCTTTTTGTTAAGGGGGTATTTCTATGCGCGAAAAGTTTACTTCATCAGACTGCAAACGGCTTCGGCGTAAGCGGCGGGGTCATCCACGGGCAGACCCTCGATCAGCTGTGCCTGTGCGTACAGCAGGGCGCTGTACTTGTTCAGCTTCTCGGTGTCGCCAGCTTCCTGTGCAGCCTTCAGGGCGGCAAACACAGGGTGGTTCACGTTCAGCTCCAGCACCTTGTCGCTCTTCACGCCCTCGCTGCCGGGCTGCTTGGAAAGCACCTTCTCCATCTCAATGGACAGCGGGCCGTCAGCGCTCAGGCAGACGGGGTGATCCTTCAGGCGGGTGGAGACCTTGACCTCCTTCACCTTGCCGTTCAAAGCGTCCTTCATGGCATCGAACAGAGCCTTGTTCTCGGCGGTGGCATCCTCGGCAGCTTTCTTCTCCTCCTCGGACTCCAGACCCAGATCGCCGCTGTTCACGTTCTTAAACTCCACGGTGCCGTCCTTGCCCTCGGCATCCTTGCGGGGGTAGCTGTGCAGGATCTGCAGGCAGAACTCATCCACATCCTCGGTCAGCAGCAGCACGTCAAAGCCCTTGTCCAGCACCAGCTCTGCGGAGGGCAGCTTTGCCAGACGGTCGGTGGAATCGCCTGCGGCAAAGTAGATGTACTTCTGCTCAGCGGGCATCTTGTCGATGTACTCCTGCAGGGTGACCATCTTCTGCTCCTTGGCAGACCAGAACAGAAGCAAATCGCGCAGCAGTTCAGCGTGCATGCCGTAGTCAGAGTAAGCGCCAAACTTGATCTGACGGCCGAACTCCTTCCAGAACTCCTCGTACTTTGCACGGTCGTTGTTCAGCATGGCGTGCAGCTCGTTCTTGATCTTCTTTTCCAGTGCGTTGTGGATCAG
>CAVKCU010000079.1:0-6834 GCA_963654645.1 Clostridiales bacterium
GGCCTGAACAGCGAGCACGCAAACCGCTACTGCCACGAGTTCTCCGGCGGTCAGCGTCAGCGCGTGGGCATTGCCCGTGCACTGGCTGTGAACCCCGAGTTCATCGTTTGTGACGAGCCTGTTTCCGCACTGGACGTTTCCATTCAGGCACAGGTCGTCAATATGTTTGAGGATCTGCAGCAGGAGATGGGTCTGACCTACCTGTTCATCGCCCATGACCTGAGCGTTGTGAAGCACATCTCCAACCGCATCGGCGTCATGTATCTGGGCAAGATGGTGGAGCTGGCCGACAGCTACGAGCTGATCGCCCACAGCATCCACCCCTACACCCGCAGCCTGATCTCCGCAATTCCGGTGGCAGACCCCATTACGGCGCGCCAGTCCAAGCGTATCGTGCTGCAGGGCGATGTGCCCAGCCCCCTGAACCCGCCGTCCGGCTGCCGTTTCCGCACCCGCTGCCCCTACGCAGACGAGCAGTGCGCAAACGAGGTGCCCGAGTTCAAGGAAGTCTCCACCGGCCACTGGGCAGCCTGCCATCACCTTGACCGCGTGAAGTGAGAACACTTCACCACGACAAGGGGTGAAAACAATTCAACTTAGCGCTGAAATGTTGTCACAAAATGGTTACAGTCCAAATTTTGGGCTTGTAACCGGCGTGAGAACGCATTATAATCATTCGTGTTCCTCCGGTGTACAATTTGCATCGGATCGAATATAGAGGCGGCTGGGGCAACCTGGCACACTCAAATTTGATATAAGGGAAGGATATTATTATGAAACGCATTTCTCGTCGTAATTTCCTCAAGGTTGCAGGCGTGGGTGCCGCTGCTCTGGGTCTGGCAGCCTGTGGCGGCAGCAGCTCCAGCTCTACCGCAACCTCCGGTACTGCTTCTTCCGCTGCTGGTTCTTCTACCGGCAGTGTCAACACCGCTGGCTTCACCGTCCAGTACGGCCCCAACCCCGAGACTCTGGATCCCTCTTTGAACAGCGCTGTTGATGGCGCCAACACCATCATCACCATCTTCGAGCCCCTGCTGATCATCAACGAGAACAACGAAGTTGTTGGCGGCCAGGCTGAGAGCTGGGAAGCAAGCGAGGACGGCCTGACCTGGACCTTCACCATGCGTGACGGCCTGAAGTGGAGCGATGGCACTGACCTGACCGCTAAGGACTTTGAGTACACCTTCAAGCGTATGGTCAACCCCGACACCGCAGCTCCCTACGCAGAGACCTGCCTGGGCATGATCGACGGCTTTGAGGCAGCTCAGGCTGGTGATACTGATGCTCTGAATGTCAAGGCAAGCGACGACGGCAAGACCCTGACCATCGTGCTGTCCTACCCCTGCTCCTACTTCGACAAGATGGCCGCATTCGCAGCTATGAGCCCTGTGCAGCAGGCTACTGTTGAGGCCAACGGCGATGCATGGTGCACCTCCGCTGAGACCTTCGTCTCCAACGGTCCTTACATGATCACCGAGTGGACCCCCTCCGAGCGTATCGTCCTGACCAAGAACCCCAACTACGTTGGCGGCTGGGATAGCTCCAAGATCGTTTCCGACAGCATCACCCTGCTGCTGCTGGAGGACTCTTCCGCTTCCTTCGCTGCTTACAACAGCGGCGAGGCTGTCCTGATCAAGGACGTGCCCACCGACGAGATCCCCAGCCTGACCAAGGCAGAGGACGGCGGCGACTTCTATGTTGACACCATTCTGGGCACCTACTACGTCAGCCTGAACCTGCAGCACGATGCCTTCAAGGATGCCAAGGTCCGCAAGGCTCTGGCTCTGGCCATCGACCGCGACTACGTTGCCAACACCATCATGCAGGGCACCTACACTGCTGCTTCCAACCTGGTTGGCCCCGGCATCGTGGACGAGAACGGTTACTTCTACGACAACGCAAACGGCGGTTCTCCCTACATTGCAGCTGACTACGAGGCAAATATGGCCGAGGCTAAGAAGCTGCTGGAAGAGGCTGGCTACCCCAATGGCGAGGGCTACCCCACCATCGAGTACAGCACCAACGATTCCGGCTACCATGTACCTCTGGCAGAGTACCTGCAGCAGACTTGGGGCGATCTGGGCATCACTTTGAGCATCAGCAAGATGGAGTGGTCTGCCTTCACCGCTGCTCGCCGTGCAGGCGAGTACGATGTTGCCCGTAACGGCTGGGTCATGGACTACAACGATCCTTCCAACATGGTCGAGCTGTTCTGCACCGGCAACGGCAACAACGATGGTAAGTACTCCAACGCTGACTTCGATGCTGCTGTCGAGGCTTCCCGCGTTGCTGATGCCGCCGAGCACTTTGCACAGCTGCACAAGGCTGAGGACATCCTGATGGAGGATATGGGCTGCATCCCCGTTGCTTACTACAACGACTTCTGGCTGCAGACCTCCTCTCTGAAGGGCACCTGGCACAGCCCGTACGGCTACTGGTACCTCCAGTACGGCTACATCGAGGAGTAATTTCCTCTGTGTGCTGTGCAGCGTAAGCTGAACCGTAAATCATAAGCACCAAGCACCCCGCCTACCGGAAACGGCTGGCGGGGTGTTTTTTTGCTGGTTAAAAATAAGAAAAAAGACGTGTACTCGATTTGCTCAGAGCACACGTCTTTTTTATGTAAATAACGTTAAAAGCAGCCGTTGCTTACACCGCAGCCATAGCAGCAAGAACGCTCTGCCAGCTCTTACTGCGTGCGGCAGGCACCGGGGCAGGGCGGGTGCGCCGTGCAGCCGGGGCGCTATGACAGGTTGCAGAGGAGACCGTCAGGGCAGGGGAGGGGCAGAAGTACACAGCGGTGTCCTTTGCCAGCCACTGGGCAGCCAGCGCAGCAGCCTGCGGGTCAGCCTGTAGGGCACGGCGCTCGTTCCCAGCCAGAAAATCAGCCAGCCAGTACAAAATTGCAGCCAGCGGCAGGCAGGGGGAAGCGTCCTGATTCCAATAACTCCAGCGTGCGCCGCAGCCAAGGTGACTTTCCACTGTGATCTGTGCGCCGGTGCGGGCATTCTGCGGGATAGTGCCAACATAGTTGGTCCCGGCACGCTGCCCCAGCTCCTCCACAAGGCGCTGGGTGCGGGCGGCATCCAGCCGATCCTCCCGGCAGTAGGCGCGGAAGTCGGTCTGGCTCAGCAGGCTGTCGGCATTGGAGGGAAAACGCCCGGTCAGCTGCCCATCCGCATTGTGGCACAGCTGCCACCCCTTGCGGAACAGCTGGAAATTCAGGCAGCGCCGCCCCATGGTGGAATAGCACACAAGGGCGCTTTGTTCCCCGGGCAGCTGTTTTACTTCAAGATAGGCATCGTTGCCGCAGGTGTCCTGCAAACGGACGGTGAGCAGCAGCTGTGCACCGGCGTGCAGGGTGGACATGGCGTTGTGCATGGCGTCAAAATAACGGGAAGCGTCCATGGTTGATCTCCTTCCTAAAGGCAAACAGCGAAACGTTGTGATAACACCAGCCGGGTGATCGAGCCGACAGGCTGTGTAAAACTTTTCTGAACGTAGTATAGCATACTTTGAATCAAAAAACAACTGCTAGTTTTCTAAAACAACAAATTTTTGAAAAAATCTGTGACACAGAGCGAACAAAAACTCAAATTATGGTTGTGCACTGATATACGCGGTTGTAAAAAACAACCCCTGCAGGAGGTGCCGGCGAAGGCCGGAGCTGCTCCCGCAGAGGTCGTTTGTTTTAACTTTAATCACCAAGCTCCCGGATCTCGTTCTGGATCAGCCGTCCGGCTGCCCGTGCAAGCTGATCCATGCCGCGAATGCGCGCCATATTTTTGCCGTAGATCTGCGCGGCGGCGCCGGCGCTGCTGTCCTCGCCCATAAAAACGGCAGACACCCGCACTCCCTGCCGCTGTAGGGCGCGCACCTGCGCGGCGGTATCGGTCACACCGGCGGCGTCCTCGTAGGCGCAGCCCAGCGGGTTCTCTGCCGTGGGCGGGATGCGGCGGCTGTCGTTGGGGCTGGCATCGGTCAGCAGGATCATCAGGTGGCGCGGCGCAGAGCCGGGGGCGTACCGGATCAGATCGCCCGCTGCCCGCAGCGCCAGACCGTCACGGTTCCAGCCCGAGGCGAAGTAGCGGAAAATATTCTGCCGGTTCTTGTCCGCAAAGCTTTTTAGCACCCGCAGCACCGTGTAACCCCGCAGACTGCTGAAGGCACTTACCCGCACCGGAATGCCGCAGTTGGACAAGCTTTCTGCCAGAATGACCCCCTGCGCCGCGATCACCTCCTGACAGTGCAGGCGGGAGGCGGAGGCGTCCAGCAGCAGATCCACCGTAAAGGCAGGGCAGTTTTCCTCCTCCGGGCACAAAAACACCCGGTCATCCTTCAGGTAGGGGGCACGCCACACCCGCCCGGCGCACAGGTTGCCGCTGCGCGCCACCCGCTGGTCAGGCTGCTGATGCACCAGAATGCAGTTGCGGATCTGCTCGGTAAGGCGCAGTACAACGCTGCGGTGCAGCTCCTGATTTTTGGCGTAGTAGGCGCGGTTGCGTTCGGCCTGCAATTCTGCCTGCTGTGCCAGCTGCCGCGCCTCCGGGGTGGGCGCCTGCGCCGGGCTGGGTACACCGGCGCTGAACCACAGATGACAGCCCAGATGCACCCCGGTGCACAGCTCCTGCTCTGCCTTGCGCAGCTGTTCCGGCGGGTAGAAGCAGCGCCCGAAGCAGCTTTCGATGTAGGCGTGGTCCTGCACGGCGCGCTGCTTCAGGGTGATGTTTGCCCGGCGCTTGTCCACCGCCAGCCCGCTGCCTGCGGCATCCACCGCACCGGAATGCTCCACCGTCACCCGGTCGGTCTTGATCATCTGGGTGGGCATGGTTTTGGTAGCCAGCTTTGCCCAGAAGCCCTGCAGCCGCAGATGCAGGGCGGGCTTCTGGCGTACTTCGCCGTCAAACAGGGCAAATTTTGCAAACAGCGCCAGCAGGTCGTTTTTGAGTTGTGTCGGCTCCGGTACGCTTTCCGGTGCCAGCGCAGCGGAAAGGCTGCTCTCATAGGGGGTCATGACCGGGGCAGTGCGTCCCAGCACCTTGCGCCAGCGTGCAGCCTGCATGGTGTACACCAGCTGGTTTTTCGCCATCCACTCCTGCCGCGAAAGCTTGTACTGGATGGCAAAAAAGTAGTCCGCATGGGCAAACCGCAGCGCCTCCAGCACCGGGCGGCGGGGCAGCTCCAGCCGGTAGGCGGCGTTTTCTAAGTACAGCCACGCCATGTCATCCAGCATGGGCTGGCGCGTGTCGCCCTCCCATGCGGAAAAAATGTCCCGGATCAGCGCGTCGCCGTAGTATTTGTGCACCAGCCCCACGATGCAGTTCATGTAAAAATTAATGGTGCCGTCCGTGTTGCGGGCCAGAAACAGCGGCTCGAAACCGTAGGCTCCGGCAGCAGCCCAGACCTGATTGGCAGCACGCCGCTCCTGCGCGGTATAGCTTTGGGCGTCCATCAGGTAAACAGCTTTCCGGCATCCAGTTTGGTCGGGATGCGCGCGGCGATCACGTCCCGGATCAGTCCCTGCTCGTAGGAGTCAAAGGCCTTGTTGGTGATGCCCATATCCAGCGCCGCTCCGGCGGGGATGCCCCTGCGGATCAGCCGCAGCGCGTCCAGCATGCCGCGCAGATCCAGCGCCTTGGTGGAGATCTCGGCACTGTCGCACTTTTTCTGCAGGTCCAGAAACAGCAGTGCAAACTGGTGCACATATTTTGCGGTAAGATCCGGGAACTGCGCCCGCAGCAGCTTTTCCAGATTATCCTGCGTGATGGTGGGCATCTGCACCACCGCAAAGCGGGAGGTGAGCGCCTCGTTCAGTTCCCGGGTGCCCGCATAGCCGTAGTTCATGGTGGCGATAAAGCGGGTCTCCTCAGCCAGCGGGATACGGTCGTACCCGGGCACGTCGATGGCGCGGCGGAAGTCCAGCACCGCGTGCAGCACCGCCAGCGCCTCGTTTTTTGCCATGTTGATCTCGTCCAGCACGCCAAAGCCGCCGCACTGTGCGCAGCGGTACACCGGCCCGGGACGAAACACCACCTGCCCGCCCGCAAAGGTATCCATGCCGATCAGGGAGGCGGCGTCCATGTTTACATGAAAGGAGATGTCCCACGCGGGGCGGCAAAAGGCGGCGGCAAGGTTTTCTGCCAGCACGTTCTTGCCGGTGGCTTTGCCGCCTGCCAGCAGCAGGTTTTCGCCGCAGAGGATAGCCGCCAGCGCCTGCTCCCACACCTCTTTGCCGTAATAGATAAAGGCGGGGGCAGGGATGCGCGGGCGCAGCGCCTCGCTGAGCGGATGGGCGGTGCGGTATTCCTGCACCGCCGCAAGCAGGGCAGGGTCTACCCCTTCCTGCCGTAAGGTATCCAGAATATCCGACATTTGTACAAACACCTCAATTTCTGACCGGGTGGGATGAACTGCCCGGTTTCACGCTTATCATAGCACAATCGCGACCATTTGTGTAGGGGCGTGGGGAGCAAAAAACGCAAAGAGGGGCAGCCCCAAGACCGGGACTGCCCCTCTTCACATGAAAAAGAAGAAAAGAAGAAACGCTTAGAGTATGCCGGAGAAACGCGCTTTATCAGGCGTTCTCCAGACCTGCCATCTGCTTGACAGCCTTCATGGCGAAGGTCAGGGTACGGCCCATAGCCACACCGGCCATCAGGCAGGGGTAGTTGTTGGCAAAGAAGCTGCCGGACATATCGCCGGTGATGTACAGGCCGGGCATGGGCTTATTGTCGTTGTCCAGAGCCTGACCCTTCTCGTTGATGGCAATGCCCTGCTCGGTGGTCAGCAGAGAGGCACCCAGCCAGCAGCCGTAGAAGGGCGCGGTGCGGATGG
>CAVKCU010000080.1:0-6735 GCA_963654645.1 Clostridiales bacterium
TTATAAATTACATTATATTAATATAGACGCAGGGAGATTTTTGTGGTATACTAACGTGGTATCAGCAGCATTGTTGAAAACTTCGACCGATTCAATGGAGTGGATGTTTTATGGATTCTTTCAAGGACGTTTTAGAAGCGGCCCAGATGTACTGCAAGGCGCAGATGGCCGAGCCAACGTACAATCTCTATATCGACGGGTTGGAGCCCATCAGCTTTGAGGACTCCAGCCATATCACCCTGTCGGTGCGCAACGATTTTATCTGCAAGATCGTCACCGACCGGTACCTCGGCCTGCTCAAGGAGGCCTTCAAGTCCGTTTTGGGCTTTGATGTGGATATCACCCTTGTGGTGCCCAGCACCCCGCCCCACGAGGTGGAGCTGGCCCGACAGTACGAGGAAAACCCCGCCTCCCCGCAGGGCAACTATGAGTTCACCTTTGAAAACTTCATCAAGGGGCCGTCCAACCAGTTTGCGTTTGCTGCTGCGCAGGCTGTGGCGGCAAACCCCTCCGGGGCGTATAACCCCCTGTTCATCTACGGCGGCTCCGGTTTGGGCAAGACCCATCTGCTGACCGCCATTCAGGCCGAGATCAAGCGCACCCACCCCGATTTCGTCATCATGTATGTCACCTGCGAGCAGTTCACCAACGAGCTGATCGCCGCCATCCGCGCCGGCAGCACCGAGGACTTCCGCATGAAGTACCGCGTGGCCGACCTGCTGCTGGTGGACGATATCCAGTTCATCGCCGGCAAGGAGTCCACCCAGGAAGAGTTCTTCCACACCTTCAACTCCCTGCACGACGCCCACAAGCAGATCGTCATCGCCTCCGACCGCCCCGCCAAGGAGATCAAGAGCCTGGAAGAGCGTCTGCGCACCCGTTTTGAGTGGGGTCTGACCGCCGATGTGCAGCCGCCGGATTTTGAGACCCGGGTCGCCATCGTAAAGCGCAAGGCAGAGCTGTTGCATCTGGACCTGCCCGAGGACGTGGCAGAGTTCATTGCCAACCACCTGAAAAATAACATCCGCCAGCTGGAAGGCGCGGTGAAAAAGCTGAACGCCTATTATATGCTGGAGGGCATCCAGCCGGTGATCAGCGTGGCGCAGAACGCCATCAAGGACATCCTCAACGAGACCCAGCCGGTGCCGGTGACCATCGAAAAGATCATCGGCGAGGTGTCCCGCACCTTCAACGTGTCCCCTGCCGACATCCGGGGCACCAAGCGCAACGCCAATGTGGCTTCTGCCCGGCGCGTTGCCATTTATATCCTGCGGGAGGTCACCGGCATGAGCATGGAGGAGATCGGGCGGGAATTTTCCGGCCGCGACCATTCCACCATCGTCTACTCCCTCAAGACCATGGAGCGGGACATGAAGAACGACCAGCATCTGCGCGAGACCGTGAGCGATATCATCAAGAACGTGAAGGCATAAACCGGGAAAATCCGGGCAAAAGTCATACTCATTTTAGGGTGTGACCCCAAAATATGGGGAGAAAACGGAACAAAAAGGGGAAAATACGCCTATATCTTGTGGCAAAAAGGCGAAGCTTTCCACACTTTCCACTTAGTTTTCAACATTTAACATCAGTTCTTCACATCGGCCGTGGAAAGAAACACCGTTCCCCGCAATTCAACATTTCCTTCACGAGTCTTCCACATCCCAGTGGAAAGCCAAAGCCCCGCGTCCCGGCTAAACATTTCCGGGTTTTCAACATCTTCCCCACCCCCTACTACGAATACTACAACAATTTCAATATATTACAGCCTTCCGGCAGCAGCCCATAGGACAGATATTCCGCCGGAAGTGTGAAAAAAGGAGAGATACTGTTTTGAACATCGTCTGCGATAAAACGCTGCTCAGTGCAGCCATCGACGGCGTTTCCAAAGCTGTCACCATGCGCTCCTCCATCCCGGTGCTGGAGGGCATTTTGCTGAAGGCTGAGGGCTTTCAGCTCACCCTGACCGGCTACGATCTGGAAATGGGCATCGTGACTACCATCGAAGCCAACATCAAGGAGCCGGGCGAGATCGTGCTGAATGCAAAGCTGCTCAGCAGCATGATCAGCCGCATGCCGGCAGGTCAGATCAGCATCGTAGCGGCGGATAACGGCAAGACCACCATCCAGAGCGGTGTGGCACAGTTCGAGATCCAGTCCATGCCCGCCACCGATTTCCCGGATCTGCCCAACACCGGCGCGGAGCAGACCCTGACCATCAAGACCGGCGTGCTGCGGGACATGATCGACCGCACCCTGTACGCCGTCAGTCAGGACGAGAAAAAACCCGCCCACACCGGCGAGCTGTTCGAGATCGAGCTGGACAAGCTGACCATGGTGGCGCTGGACGGCTACCGCCTTGCCATCGTGGAGCGGCCCATCACCGCCGTGAAGGATATCCGCATCATCGTGCCCAGCAAGACCATGACCGAAGTGTCCCACCTGCTGGCAAACGATGACGAGGAGGACGTGCACATCAGTGCCAACCGCCGCTATGTGGTGTTTACCACCGCCGGCTACACCATCATGAGCCGCCTGATCGAGGGCGAGTTTTTGAATTACCGCAACGTCATCCCCGCCGGCAGCCGCACCCGGGTGACCATCGACACCAAGGACTTCATCTCCACCATCGAGCGCGCTTCTCTGATTATTACAGAGCGTTTAAAAAATCCCCTCCGCATCTCCTTTACAGAGGGTAAAGTCGTGGTGCGCTGCCAGACCAACCTTGGTCGCGTGGTGGACGAGTTCAGCGCTGCCTGCGAGGGCGATGAAGTGGAGATCGGCTTCAACAACCGCTATCTGCTGGATGCTTTGCGCAACGCCCGCACCGAGCAGGTGCGCATGGAGATCAGCGGCCCCTTGAGCCCGGTCAAGGTGCTGCCGGTGGAAGGCAACGATTTCCTGTATCTGGTCCTGCCGGTACGGTTCAAAAACGACTAAGGAGCGCGTTTTATGCAGAAGATTCTCATTCATACCGAGTTTATCAAGCTGGATGCCCTGCTCAAATTTGCCGGTCTGTGCGAGACCGGCGGCGAAGCCAAGGAGCTGGTGCAGGGCGGTGCTGTAAAGGTGAACGGCGAGGTGTGCACCATGCGGGGCAAAAAGTGTCGCGCCGGGGACGTCATCGAGCTGGACGGGCAGAGCGTAGAGATCGGGCAGGGTCAGTAAATGCGTCTGCTTTCGCTGGAAGTACAGAACTATCGCAATATCCGCACCGCGCGGCTGGAACCCGGGCGGGAGCTTACCGTCATCTGCGGCAACAACGGCCAAGGCAAGACGAACCTTTTGGAGGCCATCTGGCTGCTGACCGGCGGCAAAAGCTTCCGGGGCGGCAAGGATGCCGAGCTAGTGCGCCGGGGAGAAGCATTTGCGGTGCTGGAAGCCGACACCCAGCGGGACCGCCCGGAAGGCTGTGAACCCGCCGAACCTGTCCACATCCGCATGACCGTGGGCACCCCGGAGGCCGCAAAGCCCGGCCGCTATGCGGCAGTGAACGGCGCAGCGCCCAAGCGAGCGGCGGCGCTGGCGGGCAGCTTTCCGGCGGTGGTGTTCGACCCCGGTCACCTGAGCCTTGTCAAGGGGGCACCGGAGGGGCGGCGCAAATTTCTGGACGCTGCGCTGTGCCAGCTGTACCCCGGGTATCTGGCAAGTTACCGCCGCTATGTGCGGGTGCTGCAGCAAAAAAATGCGCTGCTGCGCCACTCTGCGACCGGGCAGGAGCGCCCTTATGCGGAAAAGCGCACCCTGCTGGAAGTGCTCAACACCGAGCTTGCCGCGCAAGGCGAAGCCCTGCAGCAGCGGCGGCGGCAATATCTGGAGCTGCTTGCCCCCCGCGCCTGCGCCAACTACGCGGAGCTTTCCCACGGGGCGGAGCGGATGAGCATCCGCTATGCCGCCCAGTTTGCAACCGGCGGGCTTGCCGCACTGCTGCGCCAGCGGCAGGAGGAGGAGCTGCGCGCCGGGCAGAGCCTGTGCGGCATCCACCGCGAGGACCTGGAGCTGCTGCTGGACGACCAGCCTGCCCGTGTGTATGCCAGTCAGGGACAGCAGCGCAGCGTGGTGCTGAGCCTGAAAATGGCGGAAGCCGCCGCGGCCGCGCAGATCACCGGAGAGCACCCGGTGCTGCTGCTGGATGATGTGCTGAGCGAGCTGGACGAGGGGCGCAAGCAGTACCTGCTTACCTGCATGAAGGAAAAGCAGACCTTTGTGACCAGCTGCGATGACACGGACTTTTTAAAGACCGATGGCGAGGTGTACCGCATGGACGGCGGGGTGCTTTGCAGGGTCTGACAACATGAAAAAATGTTGCAGAGAATGTTGCATAAAAGCTGCATTTTCGCGGGTTTTATACAAACAAAAGACACGGGAGAAAATACAGTATGTATATTCATCTGGGGCGGGACTATGTCCTGAACGACCGTGATATCATCGGCATCTTTGACCTTGAGACCACCACCACCTCCCCCCGGGGGCGGGAGTTTTTGAACTACGCCCAGAAGAACGGGGCGGTGGTCAGCCTTTCGGACGAGCTGCCCCAGTGCTATGTGCTGGCAGACGGCGGGCTGGTGGATACGGTGTATCTTTCGGAACTGTCCAGCGCCGCCATGCGCCGCAGAGCCGAAAAGATGGTGGAGTGAAATTTGCGGAAAACGGGCGGAAGATCCACAGAAAAAAGAGGGATGGGAAAGCCCCGGAGCTGCCCGGAAAGCCGCACCGTGCCAGCCGGAACGCCCTGTGCGGACAGCGCGTGAAAACACAACAAAACGGCGAGAAAAAAGTACACCATGGTGTACCGGTTCCCGCTTTGCTATAATTTGAAAAAACAAACGCAAAAACGAACAAAAGGGAGAAAGGATATGGCAGAAGAAATCATTACCAGTACAAATGCCGATACCGTGACCGACCACGAGTATAACGCCAGTGAGATCCAGGTGCTGAAAGGTCTGGAGGCGGTGCGCAAGCGCCCGGGTATGTATATCGGCTCCACCGGTGAGCGCGGTCTGCATCATCTGGTGTACGAGATCGTGGACAACGCCATTGACGAGGCGCTGGCTGGTTACTGCGACCACATCGAGGTCAAGATCCTGAAGGACAACATCATTCAGGTCACGGATAACGGTCGCGGCATCCCTGTGGACATTCAGGCGGATACCGGTCTGCCCGCCGTCACCGTGGTGTACACCATCCTGCACGCCGGCGGCAAGTTCGGCGGCGAGAACTCCGGCTACAAGGTGGCCGGTGGTCTGCACGGCGTGGGCGCCTCGGTGGTCAACGCCTGCTCCGAGTGGCTCACCGTCAACGTGCGCCGCGACGGCAAGGAGTACGAGCAGACCTTCCGGCGGGGCGACCCGGACGGTGAACTGAAGTGCATCGGCACGGTAGCCGAGGGCGTCACCGGCACCCGGGTCACCTTCAAGCCCGACCCGGAGATGTTCAAGGATACCACCGTCTACGACTTTGACACGCTGGAAAAGCGTCTGCGGGAAGAAAGCTTCCTGAACGCCGGTGTCAAGATCACCCTGACCGATGAGCGTCAGCTGTACACCCCCGTGCTGGAGGACGGGCAGGAGGGCGACCCCTGCTACCGCACCGAGGTCATGTGCTACGAGGGCGGCATCAAGAGCTTTGTCACCTATCTGGGCGAAAAGCGCAAGCTGGAAGTGCTGCACCCCAACGTCATCTACCTCAAGGGGCAGACCGACCGCGGCGTGGCGGAGATCGCCTTGCAGTACAATTCCAGCTACAACGAGCTGCTTTTGAGCTTTGCCAACAACGTCAACACTCCGGACGGCGGCACCCATGAAGAGGGATTCAAAGCCAGCCTGACCCGCGTGTTCAACGATTACGGTCGCAGCCACGGTCTGCTGAAGGACAAGGACGAGAACCTGTCCGGCGCAGATGTGCGCGAGGGCCTGATCTGCGTCATCTCGGTCAAGCTGCAGGAGGCCGAATTTGAGGGCCAGACCAAGGCAAAGTTGGGCAATACAGAAATTCGTACCCTCGTTTCCAACATGGTCTACTCCAAGCTGATGGAGTTCTTTGAGGAGAACCCCGGCGTGGCAAAGGCCATTTTTGAAAAGGCCACGCAGGCCGCCCGCGCCCGCGCCGCCGCCAAAAAGGCCCGCGAGCTGGTGCGCCGCAAGAGCGCGCTGGAGACCAGCCGGATGCCCGGCAAGCTGGCCGACTGCCGCGAAAAAGACCCCAGCCGCACCGAGATCTTCATCGTCGAGGGCGACTCTGCAGGCGGCTCTGCCAAGATGGGACGCGACTCTGCCATTCAGGCCATCCTGCCGCTGTGGGGCAAGATGCTGAACGTGGAAAAGGCGCGTGCCGATAAAATTTACGGCAACGACAAGCTGATGCCGGTGGTGCTGGCGCTGGGCTGCGGCATCGGCGACGAGTTCGATATCTCCAAGCTGCGGTACGACAAGGTGTTCATCATGGCCGATGCGGACGTGGACGGCTCCCACATCTGCACCCTGATGCTGACCTTCTTCTTCCGCTATATGCGCCCCCTCATCGAGCAGGGCCATGTCTACGTTGCCCAGCCGCCCCTGTTCAAGGTGCAGAAGGGCAACACCATCAAGTACGCCTACAACGACGCGGAAATGGCGATCCTCTCGCAGGAGATGCCCGGCGCAAAGGTGAACCGCTACAAGGGCCTTGGTGAGATGAACCCCGAGCAGCTGTGGGAGACCACCATGAACCCGGACAACCGGGTCATCGTGCAGATCACCA
>CAVKCU010000081.1:0-6698 GCA_963654645.1 Clostridiales bacterium
GCCGTGACAGCTCCCTCTGGGAGGGAGCCCTTGGCATAGCGATGATGTTTCCGGCTAAAGTGCAAAGCTTGCGGGTGCGTCAGGAGCCCCATCCTAGAGGGGGCTGGCTGCGACCAACGGGAGCAGACTGGGGGAGTTCTTCCCAGCAGACCCCCTTTCGTCTTGCCGCCGCGCAGCCATCTTGCCAACCGGCGGCGGAAATGCTACAATAGAGCCATAAAACGCTGAAAGGGGAACGCTGCAATGGAATTTCGCGATAAACCGATGGAGAACCTTATCCGCCTGCAGGAGAAGGACATCTGCAAAAACATCAACGCCCTGCTGCTGGAGGGCGAGCAGATCGTGGGCGCGTACAAGACGGTGCGCGATCAGGTGGTGTTCACCAGCCACCGCATCATCATGGTGGATATGCAGGGGGTGACGGGCACGCGGCAGCAGATCTTTGTGCTGCCCTACCGCAAGGTGCTGCACTACGGCATCCAGACGGCAGGCTTTGGCGACCCGCTGCAGGCGTCCCAGCTGACGGTCTGCTTTGCGGACGGTCACGAGGCGAAGTTCGGCTTTGTCGGGCAGAAAGATCTGTTTCAGGTGGCAAACGCCATCAGTGCCCGCATCCTGTAAGAAAAATTATGAACCGAAGCCGCTGCACAGGGGTTTGTGCGGCGGCTTCCTTTTTTTTGCGCATTTTTGCGGCTGGTTGTATACAAAACGCATGAAAATTTGAAACAAAACGTAAAACAATGTGCCAAAATAGGCGAAAATCCGGGAAACATAAAACTTTGTGCCACAAGATGAAAACATGATTGACATTTTGTTTCGTCTCGCGTACAATTCGGGGCACAAGGCAGTCCCGCTGCTGCGGGACAAAAAAGCACGAATACAGGCATATTGTCGCATTGCGGCAAAAAGAATGGGAGGACCTTACCATGTCAACCAAATTTTCCCGTAAAACGTTCCTGAAGGGCAGCGTTGCCGGTCTGGGCATGATGGCGCTTAACGTGTGCACCGCCGGGGCAGCCTCTGCTGCCGAGCCCGCAGCCGCCGCAGCGGAGGATACCAACTCCCTGAACCTCGTCCCTAAAAAGGCGGCCTCGGTCAAGGTGACCAGCCGCGGCAGCGTGAGCGGCGGCTGGCAGGGCGAGCCGGTGTTCCCCAACTGGAAGGGGTACGTCGATGATACGCTGGCCATGAACCATATGTACACCTTTGTGGGCTACGCAGGGCAGGGAACGCTGTGCGTGGAGCCCGAGGCGGGCGTGACCGGCTTTAACCTGTTCGTCAACAACCGCCAGATCAACACCGCTGCCATGGCGGCAGGCGGTGTGTGGAACGTGGACATTTCCGGTCAGACCATCAACGGCCGCAACACCATTCAGGTGGGCGGCATCCGTCCCCGCGGCAAAAAGGTGACCGTGCGGGTGGGCTACCCCACCGTGCAGGAGGGCAGCCTGCAGGACGTGGGCATCGACCGCGATGCACTAGAACTGCTGGAGCAGATCATTCAGGCAGACGTGAACAACGGTTTCCCCAGCGCACAGATGGCTGTTGTGAAAAACGGCAGGCTGGTGTACCAGAACGCATGGGGCAAGGTGAACTCCTATAACCCGGACGGCACCCCCAAGACCGACAGTCCGGCTGTGACCAACGACACCCTGTACGATCTGGCGTCCAACACCAAGATGTACACCGCAAACTACGCACTGCAGTACCTCGTCACGCAGGGCAAGGCCAATCTGGACAGCCGTCTGGTAGACCTGCTGGGCAGTGCCTTTGTGGAGGACACCATCGATATTACCTACAACGGCTACGAGAACCCGGGTCTGAAGGTCAACAAGCAGTGGAAGGCGGAGCTGACCCTGCGCGATATCCTGCGCCATCAGGCAGGCTTCCCTGCAGACCCGCAGTATTACAACGATTCCTACGATCAGAGCAGCCAGTCCATCGTGCCGGGTGCCGTGAATGTGTTGTATTCCGGATCGGATGGAAGTACCGAGACCCGCACCGAAACGCTGCATTCCATTTTCAAAACGCCGCTGATGTACAAACCAGGTACCAAGACTGTTTATTCGGACGTGGATTATATGCTGCTGGCGTTCGTGATCGAGAAAATCACCGGCAAAGGCCTGGATGTGTTCCTGAAAGAGACGTTCTGGGATCCTATGGGTCTGACCCGCACCACCTACAACCCTCTGCAGAACGGCTTTGCTCCCAACGACTGCGCAGCGACTGAGCTGAACGGTGATACCCGGGACGGATATGTTTCCTTTACCGGGGCGCGCACCGTAACTACACAGGGCCAGGTGCATGATGGCAAAGCCTATTTCTGTATGGCGGGCATCTCGGGTCATGCAGGCCTGTTCTCCACCGCTACGGAGCTGGCAAAGCTGGCCTCTGTCATGCTTGCCGGCGGCTACGGAGAGAACCGCTACTTCTCCCGCAACGTGATGGATACCTTCACCGCACCCAAGAAGGAGGACGCTGCCAACTGGGGTCTGGGCTGGTGGCGTGAGGGCGACAACCAGCGCTGCTGGTATTTCGGCACGCAGTCCTCGCCCAATACCATTGGACACCAGGGCTGGACGGGCACGCTGACCATGATCGACCCTAGCGAAAATCTGGTGGTGATCTACCTGACCAACAAGATCAACTCCCGCATTACAGACCCTGACAATGTGAATGAGTTCAATGGCAACTGGTATACTTCTTCCACCCTGGGTTTTGTGGCACAGATCCTGTATCAGGGCCTGCAGGGCCGCGGAACAGACCCCAACAATGCCTTGTCTGCACTGCTGGCCGATATGGCTGAGAGCAAGTTTGCATTGGTGACAAAGGCAGGCAATGTGACGGCATCGCATCCGATCGTGCGTTCCGGCTACGCCATTCTGGAAGCAATGGCCGCCCATGCGGGTACGACCCATTCTTATCTGGACTGGAACAACTTCAAGGCGGCGCTGGAGCTGCTGGACGAGACCCGCGATGCAGAAGAACTGGCAAAACTGAAAAAGATCGCGCAGAAGCACTGAAAACAGAACACGGCACAGTACTGCAGTACAAAAAGCAGGCTGTCTGAAAGATGTATAAGAAAACAATCGATTTAAAGGAGGAACTTTTTATGGCTACCAAATTCTCTCGTAAAACTTTTCTGAAAGCGGGTGCTGCTGGTCTTGGCATGATGGCACTTAATGTGTGCACCGCCAGTGCCGCTGCACCGCAGGAGGATGCCAACTGCCTGGATTTCCTGTTCAAAAAGCAGGAAACGCCCAAGACTACCTATGCGGGCACCCGCAAAACGCTGTTCTGGTATTCCGAGACACTGAAGCAGGACTGCAACTATTCGGTTTATCTGCCTGCCAGCTACGATGAAAACAACAAGGCACAGGCCTATCCGGTCATTTACCTGATGCACGGCGTAGGCGGCCATCAACTCAATATGATCGAGCGTTTCTCCACACCGGATATCCTCAACGATCTGATCGGAAGCGGGGAACTGCCCGAGTGCATTGCAGTGTTCATTGATGGTTACAACTCCTTTTATTACGATGGACCCGGCCTTGCCATGGAAACGGCCATCATCCATGATCTGATCCCGTTTATCGACAAAACTTACAACACGTTGGCCAGCAAGGAAGGCCGCATCATCGGCGGCATTTCCATGGGTGGTTATGGTGCAGCCCGCTTTGCAGTGAAATATCCGCAGATGTTCTCGGCGGCACTGATGATGTCCCCGGCAGTCTGGCGCAATAGTCAGGGCAATGCCTGCTCTTCGCTGCATCTGTTCAACAACTTTGACCAGGCAACCTGGGACGCAGAGCATCCGGCCGCCTTCCTTGCTTCCTATACCGCTGCCAACAGCCCGGTAAAGTTCTATGCCATCCATGGCACTGAGGACACGGTGGTGCCCCCGGCTGATGTGGAAGCATTCGTCGAAAAACTGAGCCAGGTAGCAGAAGTGGAATATGTGCCCTATGAGGGCGGCATCCACGCTTGGACGACCTGGAAAGAGACCTGCCGCGAAGCGCTGAAATACGCCGGTAAAGTGCTGCAGGCATAAGGAGACGCCATTCTCCACATCTTTCGATCCCCGGGAAGTCCATAGAAACCAGAAAGGCCCGTGCTGCTCCAAACAGCGCGGGCCTTTCTGGTGTTGCTGTATACGAAAAAAGAGAATGGCGGTTTTGAAAAAGGGTAAAAGCTCAGCAGCTGGTTTTGCGCACCAGCTGCCGGTGCATCAGCGCCATCAGCACCAGAAATACCAGCAGATAGAAGGGGAACAGCGCCGGGGTGATGTTGTTGGCAAGCACGCCGAAGAGCGGCGGCATGACCAGATTGCCCACATAGGCGCTGCTCATCTGGATGCCGATGACCGCCTGAGAATTTTGTGCGCCGAAATGCGCCGGGGTGGAGTGGATGATGCTGGGGTAGATGGGCGCACAGCCCAGCCCCACCAGCACAAGCCCGGCAAGCGCCAGCACCTGCGCACCGGGCAGCAGCAGGGCGGCAACGCCCACGCCCAGCACCGCAAAGCCCAGACGGATCATCTGGGTATCGCTCAACTTTAAGGTCAGAAAGCCGCAGACGCCCCGCCCCACCGTGATGCCGATGTAGAACAGGCTGGCAAAGCTGGCAGCCGTCTGGGCGGGCACCTGCCGCACAAGGGTCAGGTAGCTGCTGGCCCAAAGCCCGGCGGTGGTCTCCAGCGCGCAGTAGCAGAAGAAGCAGAGCATCACTTCCTTCGCGCCCGGCAGCGCGAACACCTGCGGCAGGGTCAGCGCCTTGGGCGCAGTGCCGTCCGGGGCGGCATCGGAGCGTTTCTGCCACAGGGGCAGGCTGCAAAAAAGCACGGCAGTCAGTGCGATCTGGAACAGGGCAATGAACCGGTAGCCGCTGTTCCAGCCCAGCCCGCCGGAAAGCGCCGCGCCCATCACCACAGGGCCGATGGTAGTGCCTACGCCCCACATGCAGTGCAGCCAGCTCATGTGGCGGCTTTCGTAATGCAGGGCAACGTAGTTGTTCAGGGCGGCGTCCACGCTGCCCGCGCCCAACCCGTAGGGGACAGCCCACAGGCAGAGCATCCAGAACCGGCCGGAGACCGAAAAGCCGAACAGCGCCGCAGCGGTCATGCCCACGCTGAGGGCGGTCACTCTGCCCGTGCCCAGCGCCCGGGTGAGCCGGTCGCTGTTCAGGCTGGAAACGATGGTGCCCAGCGAGATGATCATGGACAGGATGCCCGCGTAGGAGAAGGGGACGCCCAGCTGGGGGTACATGGTGGGCCATGCAGACCCCAGCAGGGAATCCGGCAGGCCAAGGCTGATAAAAGCCAGATAAATAATAGGCAGCAAAAGCTGTGTCATAGGAAAGTTCCTCCAAGAAAGCTCAGCTGTTCTTTTCCAGATACACGGTGGTGGAGGGGAAGGCGAAGTCTACGCCATTCTTCTGCATCAGGTCCATCAGGTCGAGGTTCAAATCGTTCTGCATCTGCAAAAAGCGGGTCATGTCGGCGGTGCGCAGGTAGGCGGACACCAGCAGGTCGATGCTGGAAGCCCCAAAGCCGCTCAGCTTGACCAGCACCGAGTCCTCGTAGGTGTAGGGGCTGGCCTTGAGCAGGGCGGTCAGGTCCGCCATCAGCTGTTCCAGCTGGGGACGGGTGGTATCGTAGGTGACCCCGAGGGTGAAGCGGTACAGCCGCTTGTTGCGCAAAGTGCCGTTGTTGATGGTGGCAGAGCTGACCGTGCTGTTGGTCAGGATGTACACCGAGTTATCCAGCGCCCGGACCTTGGTGGAGCGGAAGTTGATGTCCACTACCTCGCCGGAAACGTCGCCCACGGTGATCCAGTCGCCGATGGAAAAGGGCCTGTCCAGCAGGATGACCAGCCCGCTGAACAGGTTCTTGGCGCTGTCCTGCGCCGCCAGAGAGATGGTCAGACCGACAAGACCCGCACTGGCGACGATGCTGCCCACCGGCAGACCGGTCTCCTGCGCCATGGTCATAACGCCCAGCACCACGATGAAAATTTTGTACAGCTTGTTCAGCAGGGTGGTCAGGGTGCGGTTGGTGCGCACCTCCTCGCCGCAGTTTGCCAGCATCAGGTCGGTGAGGTCGGCGGCGGCGTACAGCCCCTGACACACCAAATAGGTGGCGGCAAGCTCAAAGACCATGAGCAGGAACTTGCTCACGCCGGGGATCGCCCACGGCAGACTGGCGGCTGCGGCATAAATGAACGCCGCAAGGGTGAGCCGCTGCACCGGCACGGCAAAGCTGCGCAGCAGAATGGGCGTACCTGCCAGCCGCCAGCTGCGGCGCAGCAGGGCAGGGCACACCTTACGGGACAAAAGCTGCCGCGCCAGCCAGCCAAGCACCAGCAGCAGCGCCGCGCATACCACCCGGGCGGCAAAGGCTGCCCAGCCTTCCAGCAGCAGCGAGCCCAGCTCAAAACCAAGGTTACGGATCGAGAAAATCATGGAAAACCTCCTGTGTTTTTTCACAACGCATATTATGATAGCATACTCTGCCGCCCGGGGCAAGGAAAGAACGGTGAAAACGCACTTTGATAAAAAATGCGCAAACTTTTTAAAAAGGGGGCTTGACAGCGCCGCAGTACCGCGCTATACTCTTGGTCAGAAAGTTCGTTTCAGGGCGGGGTGTGATTCCCCACTGGCGGTAAAGTCCGCGACCACCCGCAAGGGTGCTGACCCGGTGC
>CAVKCU010000082.1:0-6672 GCA_963654645.1 Clostridiales bacterium
GCCTGAAACACCGAGCTGAGCACGATGCTGACGCCCGCCAGCAGGAAATGCAGGCAGATGATGCGCATGGCCGGGATGCCGATGGCAAGCATGGCGTCGCTGGCGGCAAAGATGCTCAGCACCTGCCGGGGCGCAAACTGGAAGATGCAGAAGCCTACCAGCATGATGCCTTCGGCGTAGCACACCGCCAGCTTGATGGTCTTTTTCACGCGGTCCGGGCGGCGGGCGCCGTAGTTGTAGCTGATGATGGGCACCATGCCGTTGTTCAGGCCGAAGATGGGCATGAACACAAAGCTTTGCAGCTTGAAGTAGACGCCGAACACCGCCACCGCCGTAGCCGAGAAGGTCATCAGGATCAGGTTCATTCCGAAGGTCATCAAACTGCCCACGCACTGCATGGCGATGCTGGGCAGACCCACGGTGTAGATGCGGCCGATGGCCTTGGCGCTGGGACGGAAGCCCTTAAAGCTGATCTGGATATCCGGGTTTTTGCGGGTGTTGAAGTACAGGGTCATGCCTGCGCCGCAGAACTGACCGATGACCGTAGCCACCGCCGCACCGGTGGTGCCGGACAGCGCCTCGCCGCAGTAGCCGAAGATGAAGATGGGGTCCAGAATGATGTTGACCACTGCACCCACCAGCTGGCTGATCATGCTCAGATGGGTGCGGCCGGTGGCTGCCAGCAGCTTTTCGCCCATGGTCTGGGTGAAAATGCCCAGACTGAAAATGCAGCACACCGAAAGATACCGGATGCCCTGCTGCGCGATGACGGGGTCACTGGTCTGGGCGTAGAAGTAGGGTTTCATGCAGGTAAGGCCGATGACAAAAAACACCGCAAAGCTGCACAGGGAAAGGAAGATGCCGTTTTCTGCGGTGGCGTTGGCGCGGCGCTGGTTCTTTTCGCCAAGGCTCTTGCTCAGCAGGGCGTTCACGCCCACGCCGGTGCCCACGCCTACGGCGATCATGACATTCTGCAATGAAAAGGCCAGCGATACGGCGGTGAGGGCGCTCTCACTGACATGGGACACGAACACCGAGTCCACCACGTTGTACAGCGCCTGCACCAGCATGGAGATCATCATCGGGATGCTGAGCTTCAGCAGCAGCGGGTTGATCTCCATGGTGCCCATGATGTTTTCCCGCACCTCGGCGGGTGCGGTCTGCGATTGATTTGTTTTCACGATTTCTCCTTGCCGGAAACGTGGGCAGGGCGCGCAAGCGCCCTGCCCACGTTCTGTTGTTGTTTCCTGGCTCTGACCGGGGTTTACAGCGTCTTTTCCTTGGCGGCGGCTGCGTCCAGGATCATCTTTACGCAGGTCTCACGACCAAGGGCGGCGTTGATTGCCAGATCGTAGTTATGGGCATCGCCCCAGCGGTTCTGGGTGTAGTAGTTGTAGTAGGCCGAGCGGTTGCGGTCGGTCTTTTCCACCTCGTCCTTGATGCCCTTTTCGTCCTTGGCTTTCACCAGGGGGTTGGTCTTGGCGTACTGTAAACGCCATTCCTTGGGTGCATACACGAACACCCGCAGCACGTCCTTGCGCTCCCGCAGAACGTAGTCACCGCAGCGGCCAAGGATCACGCAGGGGCCTTCCTCGGCCAGCTGCTTGATGATACGGCTCTGCAGAATGAACACCTGATCGCCCAGCGGCAGCTCGTTGCCCATGGTGTACAGGCTGTACAGCAGGCTGTGGGTGTGCCGTTTCTCGCTGGCGGCAACAGCCTCCTCCGACAAGCCGGAGTTCTTTGCTGCCATGGTGATCAGCTCCTTGTCGTAAAGCTTGATGCCCAGCGCATTTGCCACGTCCTCTGCGATGTAGCGTCCGCCGGTGCAGTACTCACGGCCCAAAGTGATGATCGTCTTTGCCATAATGTGTTCCTCCTGTTTCATATATCGCCCTGAAAAAGCTTACGGCTGCGCCGGGGCGTCCCCGGTCTGACCGCTGGCTTGGGGTTCTGTGCTCACGGGTGCGGGTTTCGGCTTCGGCAGCCGCACCTCTGCTACCCGCATGGTGCCGGTCTGGTCCACTGCATACACACTGCAGCGCCCGCCTGCTGCCAGCAGCTCCGGCGGAAGCTGTACCCCGCCGTCCCCGGTGCGGGTACAGCGCAAAAAGGTGCGGTGGGCGGTGGTGGCGTGCGCCACGCCGTCGTGGGGCGCACAGGCGATCCAGCCGGAAAAATCCTCCGGCAGGTCTGCGGGCTCTCCCCGCCGCTCAAAGTAGTATGTGCCCGGCTCGCTGCCGGCGCGCAGGTCGCACCGCAGCCGCCGGGGACGGTCGGCCTCAGCCTCCCGCAGCTTTGGTCGCAGGGCAATGGCCTTGCCGGTAAAGTAACGCATAAAATCCACCAGCGCCATGGTGCAGTTCACTGCGCCGTCGGTATCGGCGGTGGGGTCGTTCAGCAGCACAAAATCTGCCATCACGGCGTCATCGTGACCAAAGCCGCGCAGACCCATCCACAGCCGCACCGGGTCGCGCTGACCGCGCACCCGCCGCTCCACCTGCACTGCCACCGAGCAGCCGTCGTGGATCTGCTCCCGCAGGTCGGCAAGGTCCATCCACGCCTGCCAGCAGGGGTAGCCGCAGCAGCCTGCGGCAGCAGCCGCAAAGGCGGTGTTGCCGGTGCTGCGGGTGCTGCCGTCCTCCATGGCGTATGCCACTTCCTCCGGCAGGATATCCTCGCCCCAGCGGTTCATCAGCGCCGCCATGACCAGCGGCAGATCCATCTCCCGCCCAAAGCTGGGGTCGTGAGCGGAAAGGCAGTATTCCGGCAGATAGAGCCGCCGGTTCAGCGGGTGACCGTTGTGCTTTTCCCACGCAAGGGGGCGCACCGCCGCCGCCAGCAGACGCACCGCCGGGGTAACTTTATCGTTATTGGTGGAAAGGTTCACCTGCAGCTGCACACCGGTGCCGCCGCCCGGAGCGGCTACCGTGACGGTATCGCCCATCAAAAAGATCATGCCGTCCTCGCTGTGGCTGGAAACGCTGCACCGGGGGTAATCCGGTGCCCACTTGCCAAAGCTCATCCAGCCCGTCCACGCCCCTGCCGCGTATACCCGGCAGCGCACCTCCACCATGGTGTCCCGGGGTGCATGGGCGTTCCAGCTGACATTCAGGTTGCAGAAGGCAGGCATGGCAAACTCCGGGGTGGTGTAGCTGCCGTACAAAAGGCTGCGTCCTGCTACGCTGTCCAGCACCAGTGCGCCGTTTTCCAGCGCAACATTGTCCAGCTGCCCGCGGGAAAAGGTCTCTGTCCCCTGCAGCACAAGATTATTCCGTTGTTCCATGGGACATCGCTCCTTTCCGCAGTATTATCGCTTATTCTTTCGGGGTGTCGTCCCCGTCGTCGGCGTAGTCCTCTTTCAGGGCAGCTTCCAGCTCGGCGTCCTTCATCTTGCGGATGTTCTCCTCAATGTGGAACACTTTGTCGATATCGCCGTACACGATCTGGCAGGACACCTCGGTGACGAACCAGAAGCCGAAGATCAGCATCAGCAAAAGACCCAGCGGCATGCACAGGATCACCACGCCCCAGAACAGCACCTGCACGATGGCGGCAGCCAGTGCGTGGGGCAGAAAGGCGATCATGCAGTTGATGCTGTTTTTTAAGGTCAGGCTCAAAGGCTGCTCCAGCAGCACCACCTGCGGCCACATATAGGCAAACAGCATCTGGAACAGCACCAGATTGAGCACCGTAGCCACCCACAGCGGGACGCCCACATTCGTGCCGTGGTACAGCATATTGAAGCAGAAATAAACGAGGAAGATCTGCAGCGTGACCACCACGGTGTACAGCACACCCGGCGCAAGGCTGGCTTTAAAGTTGCGCTTGAACGCCTTGCGGTAGGTCACCCACCAGTAGCCCGCCTCGTCGCGCAGCGCGCGCAGGACGGTATCGTACATTCCTGCCAGTGCCGGACCCGCCAGCAGACCGCCCACGGCGGCGCTGCCCAGCATCACCGGCAGGCTGTTCTGCAAAAAGCCGATGTACACCAGACAGATGACCGGTGCGAACCCGATGCAGGTCAGCAGGTTTGCAAGGAACATGCCGTTCATATCACGGCCTACAAGCTCAAAAAAGCGGCCGATGCCGGTCTTGCGGGGAGCATCCTTTTCGACGCCCTTGCCGGCCTTGAAATCGTTGGCAGAAGGAAAAAGACCCATAGTAACTGCGGTACCTCTCTTATGTTTTTGACCGGCACCGCAGGCGTTTTGTCTGGAAAGTGCCATTGTGCTGGCTTTACAGATATAAATATACCTGTATTTTGTAAACTTTGCAAGATACAACCGGGCGGAATTGTAAAAAAATATTTATCTCTCCCTTTTTTGCGCAAAGTGTGTTACAATGACAATGGCATTTTTTGCATAGGAGGAAACCATTATGAGCATTCTTCGCACCATTGCGATGTTTATTTATCTGTTCGGGTACATGATCCTGCATTACGGCATCCTGCGCCGCGCCGAGCGCGCCGCAGCCGCCGGAGATATGGCTACCGTGGAGCAGATCGTGAACCAGCACATCCCCCGCTGGAGCCGGGGCATTTTAAAGGTGACCGGCGTTTCCCTGTCCGTGGAGGGGCTGGAGAACATCCCCAAAGACCGCCCCTGCGTGTTCGTGGCGAACCACCGCAGCTACTACGACATCCCCCTGCTGCTGGCTGGGCTGGAAAAGCCCCACGGCATCCTTGCCAAGGAAGAGCTGGAAAAGATCTTTCTGCTCAACCGCTGGATGAAGCTGCTGGGCTGCGTGTTCGTGCAGCGTGACGATGTGCGCGCCTCGGTGCGGGCACTGAACGATGCCACTGCCATCGTGGAGGGCGGACGCAGCTTTGTCATCTTCCCCGAGGGCACCCGCTACAAGGGCGAAGAGGGCGGTGCAGGCGAGTTCAAAGCCGGTGCCTTCCGCATTGCAGTCAAGACAAGCGCCCCGGTGGTGCCGGTGGCTGTGACCGGTGCCCGCGCCCTGTTCGAGGCAAACGGCAACCGCTGCCGCCCGGGCAGCGTGCGCATCAAGATCATGCCCCCCATCCAGACCGCCGGCATGAGCAAAGCCGAGCAGAAGCAGCTGCCCGACGCCGTGCGCCAGAGCATTCTGGCTGCACTGAAGTAACAGTTTTTAATCACCGTTCCGCTTAAAGGCTTCCCCCGGATGGGGGAAGCCTTTTGGAAATATCTTCACACTACTGCCCGACCGTATCACACAGGAGAACTATTTTATGGCAAGCTACCGTTACGAACGCGACATCGACCCCAAGGACCTCAAGCCCCGCAAGGAGCGTCAGTACAGCCGCAAAGAGCGCTGGGCAAACTGGTGGGACTACAACCTGAAATGGGTGCTCATCTTCGGCATTGCGGGTGCGTTCGTGGCGTACTGCTTTATCGGGCAGTACTTCCTGACCACCCACCCGGATTATAATGTGGCGGTGGTAAGCCCCTACTACCTGCCCGAAGCCACCGTCGCCGCCCTGCAACAGCAGCTTGCCGCCTACGGCGAGGACTGCAACGGCGACGGCAAGGTGGTGGTAAAGATCAACCAGTACACCATGGCCTTCAACAGTGAGGACTCGGACGCCTATCTGGATATGGCGGGCACCACCAAGCTTTCCACCGATATCCAGAGCTCCCTCAGCTCTGTCTTTATCCTTTACGACCCCGCTGGCTTCCAGCAGACCACCGGCACCCTGCGGTATCTGGACGGTCATCTACCCAAGTCCGACGCCGACAGCGACTGGTGGAACATGGTCTACCGCTGGACGGACTGCCCGGTGCTGACCGGGATGGAGCTGGGCAGCTACACATCGGACGCAGTGCAGAGCGCCAGCGGCGACAGCCAGCAGCTGCTGGCAGATTACTATATCGGCATCCGGGGCGCATGGCTGAAGGAATCGGCTTCCCTGCTGGAAAACAGCGAGACCCTTTGGGCAAACCTGACCGCCGGGGCAGTCTCCACCGCCGCGGAGGGGCACTAAAGATGCGCTTCCGTATCAAAACCGGCGGCCCCGCCGCACACATCACCTTTGACCGCACCCCAAAGCTCCAGCCGCCCGCGCCGCCGGTTCTCCGCGCCGCAGACCTTGATAACCCCTACGGGCGCTATTACGGCAAAGCCCGCAGCTGGGAGGATATTTTGAAGAATAAAACAACAGATTGACCCGGGCTGCCGCACAGCATTTTGTGCGGCAGCTTTTTTGCGGGAACGAACCCTCTCCGCAGGGCAGCGTCCTCGCCCTCTCAGGCGCTCCCGCGCCAGCTCTCCCAAAGGGAGAGCCAAGATCTAAGGCTCGTTGCTGAAGCTCTAGGAGCAATGAGAAAGTTCCCGGCAGTGCTCTTGCCTCTCCCTTTGGGAGAGGTGGCATCGCGCAGCGATGACGGAGAGGGCGCACGCCGTTAGCTCTGCCACTAAAGTGTCAGGAGTAACGAGAAACTTTCCGGGCGCGCCAGAGGCTCCCTCCCAGAGGGAGCTGGCAAAACCGTCAGGTTTTGACTGAGGGAGTTCTGCTTCACCGCACCCACAATCCGTTTTCCCTGCTTTTCAGGGCACAAAAACGGACTGTGGGTGCTTTTCTGTTTTCTATTTTCGTCTTTTTACCCATAGCTGATTTGAAATTTTCTCCACTGTCAAATAAAGAGCGGTTTGTTGTTTCCCTGTCCCGGTTATGGTATACTTACTAGG
>CAVKCU010000083.1:0-2743 GCA_963654645.1 Clostridiales bacterium
ACACCACATTGATCTCGGCTTCGTTTTCCCAGCCCCACACCAGCTCAAGAATGCGCTCGGCAGAAAATACCATGCGCGGGTTGCGCAAAAACAGCTCCATCACCTGATATTCCCGCCCGCTCAGCCGCACCGACTGCCCGTGACTGGTCAGAAAGCCGGTGCCCGGGTCCAGCGTCAGGTCGCTGAAAGCCAGCTGGGTGGGCTGGTAGGCGCTGGCGCGGCGCAGCATGGCGCGCACCCGGCTCAGCAGCTCGTCCGGGTCAAAGGGCTTGGGCAGGTAGTCGTCCGCGCCGGCGTTGAAGCCGGTAATGCGGTCGTCCGTCTCGCCCTTGGCAGTCAGCATCATGATGGGGGTGGATACCTTTTCTGCCCGCAGTTTTTGCAGCACCTCAATGCCGTTCATCTTGGGCATCATCACGTCCAGAATAATGGCGTCGTACTGCTCCTGCGTGGCGGCTTCGTAGGCATCAAAGCCGTTGTGCACCGTTTCCACCGTAAAATGGTTCTTTTCAAAAAAGACGCTCAGCACCTCGGCAAGGTCCTCTTCGTCCTCTGCGATCAGTAGCCGCACTGCGCATTCCTCCTTTTTGCATTTCTGCCCCCAGTATAGCGCAGCAGCCGCCTGCTGCGCAATCTTTTTTACAGCAGCTCCATGCCGGGGCTGCTCTCCCGCCCGCAGGTGATGTTCAGGTTGCCGTTGCGGCAGCGCAAGGCGTCCAGAAAAGCCTTGGGCGGCACGTTCTCCGGCAGAAGAACGGCGTATTCCAGCTCATATAAAGTGCCCATGTTGCTGGTCTTTACCCGGGTCAGGGTGCAGCGCCGGGTATATTGCGCAAAAATATCGTCAAACAGACCGTCATAGTCCAAGCTTTCCGGGATGGTGATCTTCAGCACCCGGGCGGCGGTCTTTTGTTCGCCAAAGCCCAGCGCGGTCAGGCCAAGAAGCGCACCAGCCAGCAGCACAAAGGCGAGCACGGCAAGCCCCAGCAGCCCCATGCCGGTGGCAAGCCCCAGCGCCATGGCAAGGAACAGCACCCCGATCTCCCGGGCAGTGCCGGGGGCAGAGCGAAACCGCACCAGACTGAACGCGCCCGCCACCGCCACGCCGGTGCCGATGTTGCCGTTGACCAGCATGATCACCAGCTGCACCACCGCGGGCAGCAGCGCCAGCGTGACCGCGAAGCTGGAACTTGTTTTTTGCCGGTAGCCCGCCACAAAGGCAAGACCGATGCCCAGCACCAGCGAGACCGCCGTGCACAGCAGAAAGCTTTGCAGGGTGATAGACGTACCAATTACAGATTCAAGCACAGGGAAAGACCTCCTTTAAGGGTACAGGCTGCTCGCGCAGCAGATGATGGCAGTAGCAGCTGCCGTATTTGGAAAAGGAGACCGGCACGGCTCCAGCCTCGGTCAGCGCATGGGCAAGCCACAGCGGGCAGACGCCCGGCAGTTTGACCTCCAGCAGCACCCGGTCGTCCGGCAGCAGGGGCGCACCGTGATCCCCGGCGCAAAGCTCCATCTGTGTGGTGCGCCAGCGGATGTTGGTATCAAAGGTGATGCGCAGCTCCGGGTCGGCGACCCCTGCAAAGGCGATGCGGTCGTACCCGATGAACACCCGGGGGCGGGCATCGTACAGCTGCTGGAACCATGCGATCTCCTGACCGATCTGTCCGTAGTCAGCAAGCGATTGCTGCCCCGCCAGCAAGGGCTGCACCTCGGCGGCGGGCACGGTGATGCGGCGCTTATACACCACGCCCTTGTACTTCTTTTTCAGCTCGGCAAACACCCTGCCGTCCGGTGCGGGCACGCCGTAGCTGCGCACCCGCAGCTTTTCCTTGTACACCGGCTTTTCCAGCGAGGCGCGGATCAGCCGCCAGTCCGGGGTATCGTAATAAAGGTTGCAGATAGTATACTTACCGTAGAAATCCATCTTGATATACGGCGCAATGGCCTGCAGCAGGGCTTTTTGCCCCGCCGGGGTGAGGAAATATTTTTTCTCGTACCGCTCAAAGCAGCTCTGAATGGGTTGGGACATTGCCTGTCACCTCCTATGCAATCAGAATACCGCCCCAACCTAAAAGCAACTTAAAGGAGTTTGGCGGGTTTTCTTTAGGTTCATTTTAGGTTCGCCGGGTATACTTTGGGCATCCTCAAAGCAAACCATCGACCGCAAGGAGGTTTATCCGATATGAAATATGCAAACCGACCGCTTTCCCTTCTGGTGGCGGGCGCGCTGGTGGTCACACTGGCGGGCTGCGGCGGCAGCGCCGTTTCTACCACCACCGCGACCTCTGCCGCCGGTACTGTCCTTTCTGCAGCAGAGACGGAGTTTTTACTGGAGGGCGCTACTACGTTTACCTTTACGGATGGCGGCATCTCCGCTGCCGAGGGAGACTATGACGGCTATTCCATCGAGGGAACAGCCCTGACCATCAGCGCCGCAGGCACTTATGTAGTGTCCGGCAGCTGCGCAGACGGCAGCATTACTGTAAAAGCGGGCACAGAAGATGTGACGCTGGTGCTGAACGGGCTGGAGCTGACCAGCACCACCACCGCACCCATCGTGTGCGGCAAGTCCACTGGGGTGACCATCGCGGTGCAGAGCAGCACCCAGAATACCCTTGCCGACACAGCCGCCAATAATAAGGACAGCGAAAACGCCAGTACAGACGCCGAGAGCGCCGTGCTCAAGTGCAAGGACGGCGCACAGGTGGTGCTGTGCGGCAGCGGTACGCTGAACATC
>CAVKCU010000083.1:2753-6640 GCA_963654645.1 Clostridiales bacterium
AGTCCGGTACAGAAAACGAGGGCAGGGAAGCCAGCCTGACCATCCGGGAGCTGACTTTGAACATTGACGCCCCGGTGAACGATGCCATTAACGCCGAACAGACCTTGAATGTGGAAAGCGGCACCCTGAACATCTCCGCCGGGGATGACGCCCTGCACAGCGACTATACCTTAAATATCGGCGCAGAGGATACCGCCGGACCCACTATTACCATCTCCGCCTGCAACGAGGGACTGGAGGGGGCAACCTTGAACGTATTCTCCGGTACTATTGACATCACCGCCACGGACGACTGCCTGAACGCCGCCAACGGCGATCTGACAAATTACGATTTCAGCATGAACATTTCCGGCGGCACCATCAATGCCTATACCTCCGGGGGCGACGGCTTTGATTCCAACGGCAGCATGACCATTTCCGGCGGCAGCATTACCGCGTGGACGGCAAACATTGCCGATAATCAGCCGCTGGATGCGGACGGTACCATCACCATCACCGGCGGTACGGTGCTGGCAGCAGGCGGCAGCGCGGGCATGGGCTACACCATTGACGCTTCGCAGGGCTATGTGACCTATGGCGGCGGCATGGGTGCAGACAGCACCGTGCGCCTGACGGGGGACAGCACCTTTGCCATCACCGATGCCAGCGGCAACACCGTATACAGCGGCACTGCCCTGTGCGATGCAAATTACGTGTTCTATAGCGCACAGGATGTTGCCGCCGACAGTGACTATACCCTTGCCGCCGGCAGCACCGCCCTTGCCACCGCTACTGCCCAGACCGGCAAATCCAGCGCAAGCTTCGGCGGCATGGGCGGCGGGCAGAACGGCATGACCCCGCCGGACGGCGCAAACGGACAGAACCCGCCCGCCATGAACGGCAGCGCACCCGGCAGGGAAGCTCCTGACGGGCAGCAGGGCAGCACACCGCCGGAGAAGCCCGCGGGTACACCCTCCGGCAGCCCGCCGCAAATGCCCGCCCAGAACAACGCTACTTCCCAGGCTGAAACAGCAGCCGGTTGAGGCAGCACCGTATAATTCCAAGCGCTGATACGGCAGGCGAGGAATGCCAGCGGCTAAGCCAAAAGCACAGATAATACTTTGTGTATTATCGAGCATTTTGGCAACGCGGATGGCGTGCCGCAGCCGCCGGAGCGGTGCTTGAGCCCAACGGGCGGGAATTGTGCGGGGGTGCCTCGGTTTTTTCTTTCTTCTTTCTTTCAAGCACAGAACGCTCCGACCCTTCTGCGTGGGGACGGAGCGTTCTGCTTTTGCAAATGAATAAAAGAAAAAGCGATGACCCGTGCAGGTGGGTCATCGCTTTTCTTGTCCCTTGCGGGACAGGCAGGGTAAATGATAAGAAGGTAAATGAAGAAAATAGCAAGGTTAAAACAAAGGCGTGTGCGGAGCCGAAGTTGCTGCTCCAAAGGTGAAGATGTATCCAAGTTTCGCTTTTGTTGGATACAACATACCACTTCGGAACAAAAATTGCAAGAGGTTTTTTAAAATTCTTCCCCAAAAATACGCGGGAAATCGCATTTTTGTAGAAACGCACAAATTTTACGGAAAGTTCCCGGCAAACTGACGAACAAGCATAAAAACAAAAAGCCTGCCGGGAAACCGTGCAGGGATACCTATATAAAACCGGCGGACAGCGCGGCAAAAACAGGCAAAGAGAAGTGGCTTACACCGCTTTACAAGCAGCCGGGGGTGTGTTAAGATGGACACATCTGCTGCAGACGGAAAAATGCACGCACCGGGCAGCGGCGGCGTACCGGGAAAAGTGCCCGGTGCCGGGAGGGGAGAAACGAATGACAAAGCTACTGCATGGCAATGAAAAAAACAGGCTGAACGGCGGGCGGGAGCCGCTGTTCAGCCAAAAGGAGCTGCTGGTGCTGGCTGTTCCGCTGCTGGTGGAGCAGCTGCTGGAAGTGACGGTGGGCATGGCTGATACCATGATGGTGTCCCGCTGCGGCGAGGCGGCGATCTCCGGCGTCAGTCTGGTGGATATGATCAATAACCTTATCATCGTGCTGTTTGCGGCGCTGGCTACCGGCGGCGCGGTGGTGGTAAGCCAGTATCTGGGTGCAAAGGACAGACCGGACGCCGACAAAAGCGCCGGTCAGCTGCTGCTGCTCAGCGGTTTGTCCGGTGTGGTGATCGGGGCGGTGTGCTTTGTGCTGGCACGCCCCATGATCCGGCTGTTCTACGGCTCTATCGATGCCGACGTGCTGGACGCGGGCGTGAAATATTTGCAGATCATCGCCCTCAGCTACCCGTTTCTGGCGCTGTACAACGGCGGCGCGGCATTGTTTCGCAGTATCGGCAACTCCAAGATCTCCATGCAGATCAGTTTTTTGATGAACATCATCAACATCGTGGGCAACGCGGTGTGCATCTTTGGCTTTAAAATGGGAGTGGACGGCGTAGCATGGCCCAGTGTGGTGTCCCGCGTGGTGGCTGCGGCGCTGATCCTGCGCAAGTGCTACCGGGAGGATGCGGTGCTTACCGTGCCCAAGACCCTGCGGCTGGACGGCGGTATGGCAAAGCGCATTCTGGGTATCGGCATCCCCTCGGCGTTTGAGAATAGCCTGTTTGAGGCAGGACGCATTCTGGTGGTGAGCATGATCTCCACCTTCGGCACGGTGCAGATTGCAGCCAATGCCGTGGCGAACAATCTGGACGGCATGGGTGTCATTCCGGGCAAGGCCATCAGTCTGGCTATGATCACGGTGGTGGGGCGCTGTATCGGCGCCGGCGACCACGAGCAGACCGTCTACTACACCCGCAAGCTGCTGCTGTGGGCATACATTACGATGGGGCTTTTCAACGGAGCAATCTTACTGTTCCTCCGGCAGCTGGTGGGCATCTACGCCCTTTCCGGCGAGACGATGGAACTGGCTATCACGCTGGTCACCATCCATGCGGGCTGCGCCATCTTCTTCTGGCCGCTGTCCTTCGTGCTGCCCAACGCCCTGCGCGCGGCGAACGATGTGAAATTTACCATGGTGGTGTCCATCCTCAGCATGGCGTGCTGGCGGCTTGGCTTCAGCTATCTGCTGTGCGTCCGCATGGGCTGGGGCGCTGTGGGCGTGTGGGTGGCAATGGTCATCGACTGGACCTGCCGCGTGACCTGCTTTGTGCTGCGCTTCCGCAGCGGCGCATGGAAAACAAAATATCAGGCATAACATAAGGAGAAGAGCATGAAACTGATCAGCTGGAACGTGAACGGCCTGCGCGCCTGCCTGACCCACGGCTTTGCCGAAAGCTTTGCCGCGCTGGACGCGGACATCTTCTCGGTGCAGGAGACCAAGATGCAGCCGGGACAGGCGGATTTTGCGCCGGAGGGCTACACCGAATACACCTACTCTGCTGAGAAAAAGGGCTACTCCGGCACAGCCTGCTGGTGCAAAACCGCGCCGCTGGCGGTGACCACCGGCATCGGGCTGGAGCAGCACGACCACGAGGGGCGGGTGCTAACGCTGGAATACCCCGAGTTTTATCTGGTGAACTGCTACACCCCCAACAGTCAGGACGGACTGAAGCGGCTGGACTACCGCATGGAGTGGGAGGACGCCTTCCGGGCATACCTGCTGGCGCTGGACGCAAAAAAGCCGGTGATCCTGTGCGGAGATCTGAACGTGGCGCACACCGAGATGGATATCAAAAACGCCAAGACCAACCGCATGAGCGCGGGCTTTACCGACCAGGAGCGCGCCAAGATGACCGAGCTGCTGGCAGCGGGCTTTGCGGACAGCTTCCGTGCGGTGCACCCGGACGAGGTGAAGTACAGCTGGTGGAGCTACCGCTTCCACGCGCGGGAAAAGAACGCAGGCTGGCGCATCGACTATTTTATCGTTTCCCGGCGCATTGCAGACCGCATCCGCG
>CAVKCU010000084.1:0-6635 GCA_963654645.1 Clostridiales bacterium
AGGTCTCCACATGGTGCTCCAGACGGCTCACCTGACCCAGCACCAGCCCCGGGGATGCGGATACGCCTTTATAAACCTTCATCTTCTGTCACCTCCGGCAAAGCCGCTGCGGTCAAGGTGCGCCACACCAGCGCCTGTAAGAATGTATTGGGCAGCAAAGCAGCCAGCGCCGCCTGCCCGGCGGTGCTGCTGCCCGTAAACAGCGGGGCAAAGCTTTCCATGCGTTCTTTATCGCACGCCGCCAGAAACGCCTGAGCCAGCGTCCGGGTGGTGTAGAAGCGGGTGGGGTCCACCCCGGCATCCTCGGCGGCGGCTTCCAGCGGGGCAAGCTGGGCGTCCTTCATCCGCGCCAGCAGCAAAGCGGCGTCTGCGGTCAGGGTGACGGGGTACTTCTCCCGCACAGCCTTTTGCAGCTGACTGAACTTCTGGGCAAAGGCGGCGGCATCCTCGCAGCTCTGGGCGTCACAGGACACGGCATAAGCGCAGCCCCGCAGGTATCCCATGGCGCGGCGGGTGTCGTAGTAGCCCAGCTCCATGTTGCGCTTTGCGGTGTCGGGGTCGAAGTGCAGGATATCGCCCAGCTCCCAGTAGCTGCGGATCATGGTGGTGGGCAGACCGGTCAGGTTGGGGCGGGTGATGCCCACGCCCTCTAAGTCCACACAGACCAGCTCCTCTGCGCCCATGGTCTTGGCAAGACCGGTGGGCATATTATCGCTGTACCCGCCGTCCAGAAACTTGACCCCGTCGATCTGCCGCGCCTGCAGGGCGGGAAAGCAGGCTGCCGTAGCCATCAGGTAGTCCCGCACCTGCCCGGCGGGGATATCCTCCAGCGTCAGCTCCCGGGGGCGCAGCCCGCGCTGCTCCACCGTCACGATGCCGAACCGGATGGGCGCTGCCCGCAGCGCATCCTCATCCAGCACCCGCTCCACGATCTCCTCCAGCGGGGTCACGTCCATGCCGCCCGCCTTTACCACCCGGCGCAGGAACTGGTGCAGGGCAGAAAGATCTGCGTTTTCCTCCGGCAGCTCCATCACATCCCGGCTGCGGATGGTCAGCCACATATCCCGGGCAGTCTCGTACAGGTCCAGCACGAACATGGCACCGTTCAGCCCGCCCACGCTGGTGCCGGTGATGATCTGCGGGTGCCAGTCCAGTTCCATCAAAGCCCGCCAGACGCCTACCTGATAGCTGCCGCGCGCACCGCCGCCTGCCAGCACCAGCGCCTTTTGCGTGGGATCTCTGCGTTCCATATCCAACCCTCCCGTGCACGTTTCCGGTATTTTCAGTGTTGCTATATTATACCATACTTTTAGGTAAAATTCTCCCGAATTTTCGGGGATGATGCCTTTTTCCTGTGAAAGTTTCGTGCTATACTAGCCGGAGATAAGTATCACTGCCGCCCGGAGGGGCGCACAACAGGAGGAACGTATGCACTGCAAACAATGGATCTTTGATATGGACGGAACCCTGACCGACAGCATGGTGGTGGTGTGGGAGGGTGCCCCGGAGGCACTGCTGGCGCGCTTTGGCCGCACCCCGAAGGCAGACCTGCACGATACCCTGCTGACTATGGGCATGGAGGACGGCGCACAGTACCTCATCCGGGAGTATGCGCTGCCGCTGGATATGGACAGCTACCGGGACGTGATGTATGAAGTGATCGCCGCCCTGTACGAAAAGGTGGAACTGAAGCCCGGCGTGCGGGACACGCTTGCCCGGCTGCGGGCAGAGGGCGCACGGATGTGCGTGTGCTCCAACACACGGAGCAGTCAGTGCCGCACCGTGCTGACACGGCTTGGCATCGACGAATACTTTGATTTCTACATCGAAGCACGGGGCGCCATGAGCAAAAGCGGTCCTGCGCCCTTCATGGAGGCGCTGCATCGCCTTGGCGGCACAAGCCCTGCCGGGTGCGCCGTGTGCGAGGACGCCCTTTACGCCGCCCAGACCGCCCACGACGCCGGCTTTTATCTGGTAGGCATTCAGGACGTTTCCAGCGCCGCCGATGCCCCCGCCCTGCGCCGGGTATGCGATCAGTTCTTACCGGACTGGACCGCGCTGGACTGGGCGCAAGTATAAACTGCCTGCTCCCGGATGGATAAAATGACCATCCTCTTGCATTTTGCGTGCCATAGGAGTATGATATTATAAATTATTACGTCTTTTTTACAAAGACGCGCTCTGGTGAAGCGAAAAAACCAAACCTTATCGTTAAAAGGAGACCCCTGTCATGTCAAACCCGCTCGTCAGCATTATCGTGCCTGTGTACAACGCGCAAAATAGTGTTGCCCGCTGTCTGGAAAGTATTTGCGGCCAGACCTATCAGGAGCTGGAGATCATCGTACTGAACGACGGCTCCACGGATGACAGCCTTACGATCTGCAATCAGTTCTGTGCCAAGGACCCCCGTGTGACGGTGGTGGACAAGGAAAACGAGGGCCTTTCCATCACCCGCAATGTGGGAATGCGGCTGGCGCAGGGCAAGTATCTGCAGTTCGTGGACAGTGATGACCACCTTGCCCCGGATTTCACCCAGCGTATGGTGACTGCCGCCGAGCAGCACGATGCCACGCTGGTCATCTCGCCCTACTGGATGGAGATCCCGCGGGATATCCAGAAGGAGCAGCAGCGGGAAAAGGCTAAGGCCGGCAAACCGGAGGAGGCTGCCAAGAAAAAGCTGCGCCGGAAAAAGCCGGAGGTGGAGTACCGGGAGTACGGCTTTCTGCCCGCCGGCGTCTACGACCAGAAAAGCTACGCACTGCACCTGATGGAAAAGCCTGTGACCTTTTTCTATAATGTGGTGTGGAACAAGCTCTACCGCCGGGATGTGTTGAACGCCCACGGGCTGGAGTTTACCAACGAGCTGATCCACGCCGAGGATCAGCAGTTCAACATCCTGTATCTGGAATTTGTGGAGCGGGTCGTCTCGCTGGAAGAGCCGGGCTATTACTATGTCCAGAACCCGCAGAGTATCTGCCATACCCAGATCAACCTGTCCACCATCATGCAGAACCGTCTGCAGATGATAGATTACTATAAGGATCTTTACACAAAGCTTGGTCTCTATGAGGAGGTGCAGACCCCGTTGCATGCCTCGCTGCTGGGGCTGGCGGAAAGCGTAAGCCCCACCATCAGCATCCAGAAGGCGCTGAGCGATGCGGCGGAGTACTGGTATGCCTTTTTTGCCGGCAGCGACGAGGAAGCGGAGCTTGCCGCCGAGCGCAGCGGACGGAAGGCTGCCGCCAAGAAAAAGCAGAAGCTCGGAACGGAGTAAGCCTGTGAAGGAGGACGCCCATGAACACCCCGCTCGTCAGCGTGATCGTGCCCGTTTACAACGTGGAAAAGACCCTCGCCCGCTGTCTGGAAAGCATCTGCAGCCAGAGCTACCAAAACCTTGAGATCATCGTGGTGAACGATGGCTCCCCGGATGGCAGCCTTGCCATCTGCGAGCAGTTCCGGGCAAAAGATCCCCGTGTGGCGGTCATCAGCAAGGAGAACGAGGGGCTTTCCCTTACCCGCAACGCCGGAATGCGCGCTGCCCACGGCAAGTACGTCCAGTTCGTGGACAGCGACGACTATCTGGAGCCTACCTTTACCGCCCGCATGGTGGAGGCTGCCGAGAAGAGCTATGCCGATCTGGTCGTTGCGCCCTATTGGATGGTGATCCCGCTGGCTTCCAGCAAAAGCGGTCAGCGCACCGAAAAGCTGCTGGCGCAGCTGGGCGTACAGACCGGCACCGCCGAACCGGAGGTGAATGTTTACAGCTTCCTGCCCGCCGGCAGCTACGGTCAGCGGGAGTTTATGCAGGAGTACATGAAAAAGCCCTCCTCCTTCTACTTCAACGTGGTGTGGAACAAGCTGTACCGCCGCAGCCTGCTGACGAATGCTGACCTCTGGTTCACCCGCGAGGTGTATAACGAGGATCAGCTGTTCAATGTGCGGTATTTCCGGCTGGCAAAGGCGTATACCGCCCTTGCCGACCCGGGCTATTACTACATCCAGAACCCTCAGAGCCTGCTGCACACCAATGCAGACTTTGGCAAGGTCGTGAACAGCCGCCTGCAGATGTTCCCCCATTATAAGCAGATGCTGGCAGAGCTGGGGCTTTCCCGGGGCAATCAGCTGCGGCTGTACCACACCCTTATTGCTCAGTCAGAGCGCTTTATGCCTGCCGGTCCGCTCCAGACCCTGATAAACCGCAAAAAACACTCCTGATAACGGCAAAAAAGACCGCTGCACAGCAATTTGTGTGCAGCGGTCTTTTGCGATCCTCTAGGGTTCAAACCGGGCGTCTCAGCCCTTGCAGCCCTGCTCCTCCCAGTCGCCGAAATCGTTGGCATCGGCGATCTTGGTGGCGTCGAACTTGCCGCTCTCGTCCTTGGGGGCAACGGCGGGACCGGCTTCCACGGGGTTGGCGTTCGGGGCTTCGGGGTCGTACACCGGGCGCTCGGCAGCGGTCTCCGGCTGGGTCTGGGGTGCGTTCTCGGCGGGGGCGTCCGGCGCAACTTCCTCGGCAGCTTCTGCTGCTTTCTCAGCGGCGGCATCGGCAGCCTTTGCCTCTTCCTTGGCTTCGGCTTCCGCGTAGGCTTCGGCGGTCTTTTCGGCCTCCTCGGCGTCCTTTTCGGCTTCCTCCGGGAACTCGACCTCCTCCACATGGAGCGGGTCCTTCTGGTTCAGGATCTTGTCCAGCACCACGATGGCAGCGCCGGTAACAGCCACGGCAGCAGCCGTGCCAAGAATACGGAACAGAGTTTTCATACCAGAACCTCCTTGTAATATAGAAACGTTAAGAGAACGTTACGACCTCTTCCAGGGGCTTTTCGGCGGGCTCCACCGATACGGCGGTCAGCACCGGACCCTTGCCCCGGTAGATGTTGTGGAACTTGTAGCCCACCTTGGCGGTCACCCGCACCCATGCGCGCTGCTCCAGCGCCTTGTAGCCATCGTAGCTGCAGGGGAAGCCCACGAACTGGATGTCCTGCACGCAGCAGGTCATGGCAAAGCGGCCGGGCACAAAGCTGTTTTTACCGGCGCGGTTGGTCTGGCAGACCTGTGCCAGAAAGCGCACCGTCTTGCCGGTGTACTTCTGGGGCTCGTCCTGACAGTCCATGTACCAGATGCCGAAATCGTCATCCGGGATGTCGATGGGGTCGGCGTTGATATCAAAGGGCAGCGGGTCGGGGATATCGTCGTAGGCTACGCTGCCGTCCTTGAACTCGTAGGCGATATCGCACTTGCGGGAAGCCTGCCGCACCAGCTTGTGCAGCTCCTGCCGGGCGTCATCGTTGTTCACGGCTTCGGCGCGGTTGAACACGATCAGCTCGCTGCGGGCGATCTTGTCCAGCATCAGGCTGCGCATGGAGTTGTCGCGGGCGTAGGTCAGGGCGGTGGTGCCGTCGGCAGTGGCGATGCACTGGTACACCAGCCAGTTTTCGGGCAGCGCCTCGGCTAAGTCCTGCAGCAGCCACATGCCGTTGTACTCGATGACTACGCGGCCTGCGTCTGCTTCCTTGCCCAGCTTTGCAAGGTTCTGGGGGTTCAGCCCGGACTTATCCTCCAGCACCTTCACGGTCACGCCGGGGAAGGCGAACTTCTTCTCGTTGTATTCCTCTTCGCCCTCCTCGCAGACCAGCAGCAGGGTCTTGTCGCCGGAGTCGAAATTGGGGTCTTCAAAGGTCTCCTGAATAAACTTGGTCTTGCCGCTTTCCAGAAAGCCCACAAACAGGTAGACCGGAATCTCTTTTGCCATAATAAATGGTTGCTCCTTTTATCAATGATAGGCGCTCCCTTGGGGGAGCTGGCAATGCCGTCAGGCATTGCCTGAAGGGGTCAGCAGCCGAACAGCTGGGCGATGGCGGTCTCGTTCAGCTTGGAACCAATGACCACCAGCTTGCCGCTCACGTCTGCGCTGCGGCTGCGCACTTCCCACTCGCCGGGCACATAGTCGAACTCCAGCCAGCCGTCTGCGCCGCCGTCCACGATGCCCTTGCTGCGCAGGATCATGCCGTAATTGCCGGTATCCAGCTCGGTGAGGGCGTGCTCCACCTCAGCCTTGGTGAACTTGCGGGCAGTCTCCACGCCCCAGCTGGTGAACACCTCATCGGCGTGGTGGTCGTGATGATGATGACCGCAGCAGCAATGACCGTCATGATCGTGATGACGCTCGTGCTCATGCTCGTCATCGTCATCATCATGATCGTGGTGGTGACCGCAGCAGCAGTGGTCATCGTGGTCATGATCATGCTCGTCATGGTCGTGGTGATGATGCTCGTGCTCATGCTCGTCATCATCGTCATCGTCATGATCGTGGTGGTGACCGCAGCAGCAGTGGTCATCATGGTCGTGATCATGCTCGTCATGGTCATGGTGATGATGCTCGTGCTCGTCATCATCGTCGTCATCATCGTGGTCATGATGATGACCGCAGCTGCACACACCGTTCTCATCGTAATGATGATGGTGATGCTCGTGCTCTTCTTCCTCGTCCTCGTGGGCGTGCTCCTCGTTAGCCTTGGCAGCCATGGCGATCAGCTCTGCCTTGAAGTCGTCCTTGGTGGACATGGCCTTCAGGATCTGCTCACCGGTCAGGTCGTCCCATGCGGTGGTCACGATGGTAGCGGTGGGGTTCTTCTCGC
>CAVKCU010000085.1:0-6632 GCA_963654645.1 Clostridiales bacterium
AGGTGGCGCATGCGGATGTGGAAGCCACCGCTGTGGAGCTGGACCATGTGGACGAAAGCGCCACCGTGGAGCAGGAGGAGCGGGAGTAAAGGTGATGGGCTCGCCCTCTCAGGCGCTCCCGCGCCAGCTCCCCCAAAGGGGGAGCCAAGCCGTAAAGCTCATTACTAAAGTATTAGGTATAACGAGAAAGTTTCCGGTAGTGCACTTGCCTCTCCCTTTGGGAGAGGTGGCATCGCGCAGCGATGACGGAGAGGGCGAGCACGTTGTCCCAAAGCATAAATACGCAAATCTATAACAAGAAAAGGAAAAGGAAATCATGGAAAAGTACGATCTGATCATCGTGGGTGCGGGCCCTGCCGGCATCTTTACCGCTGTGGAGCTGCTGCGCCACGGCAGCAAAAAGAAGATGCTGCTGGTGGAAAAGGGTAAGCCGGTGGAAAAACGCCACTGCCCCAAGGCAGAGGTGGGTCACTGCGTCAACTGCCGCCCCACCTGCGCCATCACCACCGGCTTTTCCGGTGCGGGCGCGTTCTCGGACGGCAAGCTGAGCCTTTCTTATGAGGTGGGCGGCGACCTGCCCACCCTCATCGGGGAGGAGTTCGCACAGGAGCTTATCGACTACACCGATAAAATTTATCTGGAATTTGGCGCCGACCCCCATGTGGAGGGCATCTACACCGGCGAGGACATCAAGGAGATCCGCAAAAACGCCATCCACGCGGGTCTGAAACTGGTGGATTGCCCCATCCGCCATCTGGGCACCGAGAAGGCGCAGGAGCTGTATCTGGCGATCCAGAACTATCTGGCAGACAACGGCGTGGAGATGCGCTTCAATACCGAGTGCGAGAACATCATTCTGGAAGAGGACGGCTGCAAGGGCGTGCTGCTGAAGGACGGCGACAGCCTGCTGCCCGTGTACGCGGACGAGGTGGTCATTGGCACCGGACGCCGCGGCGCAGACTGGCTGGAAAAGCTCTGCGCAGAGCACCACATCGCCCATAAGCCCGGCACCGTGGACATCGGCGTGCGCGTGGAGTGCCGCAACGAGGTGATGGAAAAGGTGAACAAGGTGCTGTATGAGTCCAAGCTCATCGGCTACCCGAAGCCTTGGAAGAACAAGGTGCGCACCTTCTGCCAGAACCCCGGCGGCTTTGTGGCGCAGGAGAACTACGACAACGACCTTGCCGTGGTCAACGGCCACAGCTTCAAGGAAAAGAAGAGCCCGAACACCAACCTTGCCATTCTGGTGTCCCACAACTTTACCGAGCCCTTCAACCAGCCCATCGCCTATGCACAGAAGGTGGGCGAGCTGACCAATATGCTGGGTGCAGGCCACATCATGGTGCAGCGCTACGGCGATATTCTGGACGGCAAGCGCACATGGCAGAAGGAACTGGCACAGTCCAACGTGAAGCCTACGTTGAAGGATGCCGTGGCGGGTGATATCACCGCCGCCATGCCCTACCGCGCCATGACCAACATCATCGAGTTCATCAAGATGCTGGATATGGTCGTGCCCGGCTTTGCCGCCAACGAAACCCTGCTGTACAGCCCGGAGCTGAAGTTCTACTCCAATAAGGTGAAGATGGACGAGAACCTCGACACCAACATTCAGGGGCTGCACTGTCTGGGCGATTCCTCCGGCTGGACCCGCGGGTTGATGATGGCGTCGGTCATGGGCGTGCTCATGGGCCGCAAGCTGGCGGAAAAAGAGGGCTGCTGAAAACGGAAAAGCCCGGAACCGCGAGATTCCGGGCTTTTTAGTTTCTGCGGCAGGGCGGGCGCTTCGGTTTGCGCAGACAGCGACCGCGCGATCCTCGGCCTGATACGGAACAAACACCTCCCGGAGGAGGAATAAGCGTCCCCACCCAGCCCCGTTCCGGGGCAAAAAGAAAGAGGTACTAAAGTTATGAAAAAGCTATTCAATAGTCTGCCCTTCCGGCTTTTGCTGGGCATTTTTGTGGGTATCATCCTTGGTCAGGTATTCAACGAGAGCGTCATGGGCGTTGTGGTGACCCTGCAGTACATCATGGGTCAGCTCATCACCTTCTGTGTGCCGCTGATCATCATCGGCTTCATTGCTCCGTCCATCACAAAGCTGGGCAAAAACGCTTCCCGCCTGCTGGCAGTGGCTATCGTCATCGCGTATGTGTCCTCCGTCTGCGCAGCCTTCATGAGCATGGGCGCCGGCTACGGGCTGATCCCCCACCTGTCCATCGACAACAACGTTGCCGGACTGCGCGAGCTGCCCGGTGTCGTCTTTGAGCTGAACATTCCCCAGATCATGAGCGTTATGAGCGCACTGGTGCTGAGCGTTCTGGTGGGTCTGGCTGCCACCTGGACCAACAGCAAGCTGACCTGCGACTTTTTGGCGGAGTTCCAGAACATCGTGCTGGACATCGTGAGCAAGGTCATCATCCCCGTGCTGCCCTTCTACATTGCCACCACCTTCTGCGGCCTGAGCTACGAGGGCACCATCACCCATCAGCTGCCCGCCTTCCTGCAGATCATCGTCATCGTCATGGTCGGCCACTACATCTGGCTGGCAGTGCTGTACCTGCTGGCCGGTGCTTACTCCGGCAAGAACCCCTGGGAAGTGCTGCGTCACTACGGCCCCGCTTACCTGACCGCTGTCGGTACCATGTCCAGTGCTGCTACCCTGGGTGTGGCTCTGGAGTGCGCCCGCAAGAGCAAGGTGCTGCGTAAGGACATGGTCAGCTTCGGCATCCCCCTGTTTGCCAACATCCACCTGTGCGGCTCTGTGCTGACCGAGGTGTTCTTCTGCATGACCGTTTCCAAGATCCTGTACGGCAAGCTGCCCAGCGTCGGCACCATGATCCTGTTCTGCGTGCTGCTCGGCATCTTCGCCATCGGCGCACCCGGCGTGCCCGGCGGCACCGTTATGGCTTCTCTGGGTCTGATCACCGGCGTTTTGATGTTCGATGATGCCGGCACTGCCCTGATGCTGGCGATCTTCGCTTTGCAGGACAGCTTCGGCACCGCCTGCAACGTGACCGGTGACGGCGCGCTGACCCTGATGCTGACCGGCTACGCCGAGAAGCACGGCATCGCCGATACCGGCGACCTCGAAAGCCCGATCCTGTGATAAAAACCTGCATATTCCTCCTTAATTACAAGAGACTGTGAACAGACAGTCCCAGAATCTCCGAAAAGTCCCGGCGACCGCAAAAGTCCGCCGGGGCTTTTTGTGTGGCAGAAGAAAGGTGTTGCTGGGTACGCCCTCTCAGTCAAAGCCTGACGGCTTTGCCAGCTCTCCCAAAGGGAGAGCCAAGAGCACACCCAGAAGGTTTCTCATTGCACTTAAAGCTTCAGCAACGAACGTAACGGCTTGGCTCTCCCTTTGGGAGAGCTGGCGCGGGAGCGCCTGAGAAGGCGCAGCCACCCGCCGGGGCTTTTTGTACTGCAACCCGGTTTGATATCCGGCGTAAAGGGATGAAATTTTTGAAACGCCTTTAAAACCATAAAGTAAAATGCTATACTAGAAGGACATTGGGTGCGCTGAAAATGCGCAGCCCGAAAGGAGCTTTTATGACGCAGCTTTTGATCCGTCTTTTTATACGCCGCTCGGATTCCCCGCAGGACCCCCGCGTCCGCGCCGCCTACGGCAATCTTGCCAGTGTGGTGGGCATGGTGTGCAACATTCTGCTCTGTCTGGGCAAATTCGTGGTGGGCACCCTGTTCGGCTCCATTGCCATCACTGCCGATGCATTGAATAACCTTTCGGATGCTTCCTCCAACATCGTCAGTCTGGTAGGCTTCAAGCTGGCTGCCAAGGCACCGGATGCCGAGCATCCATACGGTCACGCCCGCTTTGAGTATCTGGCGGGTCTGGTGGTCAGCGTGACCATTCTGGGCATCGGCTTTTCCCTGCTGAAGGAGTCGGTCACCAAGGTGCTGCACCCCACACCGGTGCAGTTCGGCTGGCTGACCGTGGCAGTGCTGGCGGTGTCTATTCTGGTCAAGCTGTGGATGAGCAGTTTCAACCGCACCATTGGACGCATCATTGCCTCGGAGACCCTCATTGCCACCGCCGCCGACAGCCGCAACGATGTGCTGAGCACCGCTGCCGTGCTGGCGGCTGCCATCCTCTGCCGGGTGACCGGCTGGGATGTGCTGGACGGTCTGATGGGCGTAGGCGTGGCGGTGTTTATCCTGATCTCCGGCTGGGGACTGGTGATGGATACCCTGAGCCCGCTGCTGGGCGAAAGCCCCAGCGAGGATCTGGTGGAGCATATCGAACAGACCGTGATGAGCTATCCCGGCGTGCTGGGCGTGCATGACCTGATGGTACACGACTACGGTCCCGGTCACCAGTTTGCCTCCATCCATGTGGAGCTGCCCGCCGAGCAGGACCCGCTGGAGGCGCACGACCTGATCGACAACATCGAGCGGGACTTTATGAAGAACGACCACCTGATGGTGACCATCCACTACGACCCCATCGTCACCTCGGACGCCGCCGTGGGGGTGCTGCGCAGCCGCCTGACCGAAAAGCTGCGCCAGCTGGACCCGGCGCTCTCGCTGCATGATCTGCGTATCGTGCCGGGCAAGACCCACACCAATGTGCTTTTTGATCTGGTGCTCCCGGCAGGCTATGCCGGGGACAAGGTGGAGCTGCTGACCCAGATGGAGCAGTTCATCAAACAGCAGGACCCCGCCTATAACTGCATTATCAAGCTGGAACAGAGCTATACGGCTGCGGCGCATAAATGAGGGGGAGCCGCCCCGCACAGGCTCTGTGCAGATATAAGGAAAGCAGAGGGAAAGTAGTATGCTGAACGAGACCTACCGCGCCATGCTGAACAACAAAAGCGTCATCCGTGAGACCTTCATGTATGGCAGACAGCGCGCTGCCCAGATCGGCAGCGAGAATGTGTTCGATTATTCACTGGGCAACCCCAGTGTGCCCTGCCCGCAGGAGTTCACCGAAGCGATGCAGACCCTGCTGGCACAGGAAGAGCCGGTAAGCCTGCACGGCTATTGCCCCAGTCAGGGCGACCCGGGCTTCCGCACCGCTGTGGCGGAGCATCTGACCGAGACCTTCGGTCTGCCCTACGCGCAAAAGCACATCTTCCCCACCACCGGCGCGGCGGGTGCTATCGCCCACGCCATCCGGGCGGTGACCCAGCCCGGGGACGAGGTGCTGACCTTTGCGCCCTACTTCCCGGAGTACGGCCCCTATGTGGCAGGCACCGGCGCGGTGCTGCGGGTGGTTCCCCCGCAGGCGCCCACCTTCCAGCCCAATCTGGATGCCTTTGCACAGATGCTGACCGAAAAGGTCACCTGTGTACTCATCAACACCCCTAATAACCCCACCGGCGTGGTCTACTCTGCCGACACTCTGACCCGCATGGCGGCGATTTTGACCGAAAAGAGCGCCCAGTACGGTCACAATATCTTTCTGGTCAGTGACGAGCCATACCGGGATATCGTGTTTGACGGCAAGACCGTGCCTTACCCGGCGGCGTTCTACCCCCACACCCTGACCTGCTTCTCCTACTCCAAGAGCCTGAGCCTGCCCGGCGAGCGTCTGGGCTATGTGGCGGTGCGCCCGGGGTGCGAGGGGGAGGACATCCTTGTGGACATGATGAGCCAGATCTCCCGTTTTACCGGTCACAACTGCCCGCCCAGCATCATCCAGCGGGCGGTCAGCCGCTGCCAGAAGGTGACCAGCGACCTTTCGGTCTACCAGACCAACATGGAGCTGCTGTACGAAAAGCTCACCGCGCTGGGCTTTGAAGTGGAACGCCCCGGCGGCACCTTCTATATCTTCCCCAAGGCACTGGAAGAGGACGCAAACGCCTTCTGCCTGAAAGCCCGGGAATTCGACCTGCTGCTGGTGCCCAGCGACAGCTTTGGGGTAAAGGGCTATGTGCGCCTTGCCTACTGCATCGACACCGAAAAGGTAAAGCGCAGCCTGCCCGCCTTTGAAAAACTGGCAGCCGCCTACCGCAAATAACCGGAACGCCCCGGCCCGGGGCATAAAATACACAACCAATAGAGGAAAGGGAACCCTGCTATGGAAAAGATCAAGATGACGACCCCGCTGGTGGAGATGGACGGCGACGAGATGACCCGCATTCTGTGGAAGATGATCAAGGACGAGCTGATCCTCCCCTTTGTGGATCTCAAGACCGAGTACTACGATCTGGGTCTGCCCAACCGCGATGCCACCGCAGATCAGGTGACCATGGATGCCGCCCTCGCCAACAAGAAGTACGGCGTGTCGGTCAAGTGCGCCACCATTACCCCCAACGCCCAGCGCGTGGAGGAGTACAAGCTGCACGAGATGTGGAAGAGCCCCAACGGCACCATCCGCGCCGTGCTGGACGGCACCGTGTTCCGCGCACCTATTATGATCGACAGCATCCATCCGGTGGTCAAGAACTGGAAGAAGCCCATCACCATCGCCCGCCACGCCTACGGTGATGTGTATAAGTGCACCGAATTCCGCATCCCCGGTGCAGGCAAGGCGGAGCTGGTGTTCACCGGCGCAGACGGCAGCCAGCAGCGTGCCACCGTCTTTGATTTTGAGGGTGCCGGTGTGCTGCAGGGTCAGTACAACAAGGATGATTCCATCCGCAGCTTCGCCCGCAGCTGTTTCAACTACG
>CAVKCU010000086.1:0-6603 GCA_963654645.1 Clostridiales bacterium
TCATCGACCTGCTGGCTCCTTACGCCAAGGGCGGCAAGATCGGCCTGTTCGGCGGTGCCGGCGTGGGCAAGACCGTGCTGATCCAGGAGCTGATCCATAACGTGGCTACCGAGCACGGCGGCTACTCTATTTTTACCGGCGTAGGCGAGCGCTCCCGCGAGGGCTGCGACCTGTGGGGCGAGATGAACGCTTCCGGCGTGCTGGACAAGACCGCACTGGTCTTTGGTCAGATGAACGAGCCCCCGGGAGCCCGTATGCGCGTGGCAGAGACCGGTCTGACCATGGCAGAGTACTTCCGTGAGGAGACCCACAAGGACGTGCTGCTGTTTATTGATAACATCTTCCGTTTTGTGCAGGCCGGCAGTGAGGTCTCTGCCCTGATGGGCCGTATGCCCTCTGCCGTGGGCTACCAGCCCACGCTGGCAAACGAGCTGGGCGCTCTGCAGGAGCGCATCACCTCCACCAAGGACGGCTCCATCACCTCGGTGCAGGCCGTCTATGTGCCTGCCGACGACCTGACCGACCCCGCCCCCGCCACCACCTTTGCCCATCTGGACGCTACCACCGTGCTGTCCCGTAAGATCGTGGAGCAGGGCATCTACCCGGCTGTGGACCCGCTGGCTTCCACCTCCCGTATTCTGGAGGCGGACATCGTGGGCGAGGAGCACTACCGCGTAGCCCGCAAGGTGCAGTCCATTCTGCAGCGCTATCAGGAGCTGCAGGACATCATTGCCATTCTGGGCATGGACGAGCTGGACGAGAACGACAAGCTGACCGTCATGCGCGCCCGCAAGCTGCAAAAGTTCCTCTCCCAGCCCTTTGCTGTGGCTGAAAACTTTACCGGCCTCAAGGGCAAGTATGTGCCCCTGAAGGACACCGTGCGCAGCTTTGCCGCCATTGTGGACGGCAAGGCTGACGACCTGCCGGAGTGGGCGTTCTTTAACGTAGGTACGCTGGAAGAAGCACGCGAAAAGGCAGAAAAGAAGCTGGCTGAGGAAAAGGGCGGTGCCGTCTGATGAACAAGTTCATGCTGAGCATCACAGCATCCAGCGGCGAGTTCTATCAGGGCGACTGCGAGGATCTCACCCTGCCCATCAGCGACGGCATCTACGGCGTACAGGCCGGGCATAACCCGGTTCTGGTGGCGCTGCACATGGGCATCCTCCACTTTGTGGTGGACGGCAAAGCCCGGGATGTGCTGGTGGGCGACGGCATTGCCGAGGTGACCCCCGCCTATGTGATGGTGCTGGTGGACAGCGCCGAGAATCCGGAGGACATCGACAAGAACCGTGCCGAGGCCGCCCGCATCCGCGCTGAGGAGCGTCTGCAGCATAAGCAGAGCATGCACGAGTATTACCAGAGCAAGATCGCGCTGGACCGTGCCATGCAGCGTTTGCAGACCGCTGCAAAGTATAAGCGCTAAGACAGCGCCCCCTTTCTCTTATAGGATAGGAAAAATTCCCCGTTTGCCCGTGGCAGCAGTGCCCGGACAAGCGGGGATTTTTTTGTTGGAAGTACTTGACAGCTTTTTTGTAAAGTGATATGATTTTGATATCAGAAAGAAATACTTCCGACCCTGATAAGGAGGGACTTGTTATGGAAGAGAAAATTTTGAATACCCGCAAAAACGGCATGGCGATGCTGCTGCTCACCCTGCTGGGCTATGTGGTGGCTATTGCCCTGTTTATTTACAGCATCACGCTGCTGAATGCAGACCGGATGCTTCTGGGCATTCCGCTGCTGATTTTGTCTATTGCGTATTGGATCGCAGGTATTTTCCTGTTCTGCGGCCTCAAGGTGTTAAAGCCGCAGGAGGCGCTGGTGCTCACCCTGTTTGGTGATTACATCGGTACCCTGAAGGGACAGGGCTTTTACTGGGTGAATCCTTTCTGCACCGCCGTCAACCCCGCCGCCGGCACCCGCCTGAGCCAGAGCGGAGACGTGAACAGCAAGGAAAACAGCGTGGCTGCGCTGTTTGGCAATAACGGTCAGAACAGCCAGCTGAGCGCTGAGTCCATGAGCAAGAAGATCTCCCTGAAGATGATGACCCTGAACAACTCCCGCCAGAAGATCAACGATTGTCTGGGCAACCCGGTGGAGATCGGCATTGCAGTCATCTGGCGCGTGACCGATACCGCCAAGGCTGTGTTCAACGTGGACAACTACAAGGAATATCTCTCCCTGCAGTGCGACAGCGCCCTGCGCAACGTGGTGCGGGTGTACCCCTATGATGTTGCCCCCAACGTGGACACCACCGGCGACGGCGTAGCCGACGAGGGCAGCCTGCGCGGCTCCTCTGAGGTGGTGGCTGCCCGCATCCGGGACGAGATCCAGAAGAACGTGGCGGAGGCCGGCATTGAGGTGGTGGAAGCCCGCATCACCTATCTGGCCTATGCGCCGGAGATCGCAGCGGTCATGCTGCAGCGCCAGCAGGCCAGCGCCATCATTGACGCCCGCAAGATGATCGTGGACGGCGCTGTGGGCATGGTGGAAATGGCGCTGGATCGTCTGAACGAGAACAAGGTAGTGGAGCTGGACGATGAACGCAAGGCGGCAATGGTGTCCAATCTGCTGGTGGTGCTGTGCGGCAACCGGGATGCACAGCCCATCGTGAACAGCGGCAGCCTGTACTGATATGGCAGAGCCGAAAAAACAGGTGCCCCTGCGCCTGAACGCAAAGCTTTACGATGCCCTTGCCGCTTGGGCAGAGGATGACTTCCGCTCGGTGAACGGGCAGATCGAATATCTGCTTACCGAGTGCGTGCGTCAGCGCAAAAAGAACGGGAAATATGTCTCCGACCAGCTGGATGTCCCGCCGGAGCTGGATCTCCATTGAAGTACCCGTAAAAAAGCGTTTGAAGCACTCTGCGGGTGCGGCAAACACAAATATGCAAAAGGCTGCTGCACAAGACCGGTGCGGCGGCTTTTTGTTTGTTGGGAGAAAGCCGCGCTTTCTAAGGAGCGGAGAGGACAAACGAAGAGAGAATTGATATACCAACTCGCTGTATAATGCTCCGGTGCTTCGTCAAAAAACGACCAAATCTGCAAAAAAGTTTTGAAGTGCCCGGAGAAGATGGACATATATCTGGGCGAAAGTGTTCCTTTTTTGGCTTTTTCCGGAAAAAAACTTGCCTAAAAGTTTGCGGCGTGCTAAACTAACAGCGGGGAATTGTTTTGCGTATGCAGACGGAGGGTGAAGCTATGAAAATACTGGTCGTGGATGACGGTCAGCTTGCGATCAATTCGCTGATCCGTATCCTGTGCCGGGTGGCACCGGACTGCGATTATATCAGTGCTATGACGACCGACGATGCTCTGACGTGGATGCGGCAGGGACCGATGGATGCGGCTTTTCTGAACTTGGAGATGCCGGGGATGAACGGCCTTGCCCTTGCCCGCATGATCCAGAAGCTGCAGCCCCGCTGCAACCTCATCGTGGTCACTGAGCACCCGGAGTATGCGCTGGAAGCGCTGCAGATCTTTGTCAGCGGCTTTCTGCTCAAGCCTGCCAACGAGGCCGATGTGCGCAATGTGCTGGAAAATTTGCGCTACCCGCCGGAAACTGCGCCTGTGGGCATCAAGATCCAGTGCTTTGGCAACTTCGAGATCTTTGTGGGCGGACGTCCGCTCTCCTTTAAGCGCAGCAAAAGCAAGGAGCTGCTGGCATACCTTGTGGACCGCAACGGCGCCACCTGCACCAACGGCGAGATGCTGGCTGTTCTGTGGGAGGATAAGCCGGATACCGCCTCGCTGCACAGCCACCTGCGCAACCTGATCTTTGACCTCAGCCACACGCTGGAGGACGCAGGGGTCAACGGGCTGCTGGTACGCGGGCGCAGCACCTTGGCGCTGGATACCAGCAAGGTGGACTGCGATTATTATAACTTCCTGCGGGGAGACCGCTCGGCGTTCAACTCCTACCGGGGCGAGTATATGACCCAGTATTCCTGGGCGGAGGTCACCCGCTCGGCGCTGCGCCAGCAGGCTGCAGCTACGCCCAAAAGCGGGTCTATCCCAAGCTATTACGTCCCGCCCACGGGCTTTTAAAACTGCATAAAAACACCAAAGGCTGCTGCGCAAAACGATGCGCAGCAGCCTTTATCATTCTCTCAAAAACGTTCCAATTCCAGCAGATATTCCTTGATCTCCAGCCCCTCGGCGTAGCCGGTCAGGCTGCCGTCTGCCCCGATGACCCGGTGGCAAGGCACCACGATGCACAGCGGGTTGCGGTGGCAGGCGCTGCCCACGGCGCGGCTTGCCTTGGGCTTGCCCAGCGCCGCCGCCAGCTGTCCGTAGGTGCGCACCTCTCCGTAGGGGATCTTGCGCAGCTGCGCCCATACCGCCTGCTGAAAGGCAGTACCCTTTGCCGCCAGCGGCAGATCAAACTCCCGGCGCACCCCGGCAAAATATTCGTTCAGCTGTTCCTCGGCTTCCTGCAGTAAGGGCGTTTCCACCACCCTGCGGGGCAGCGGCTCCAGCTCCGGTGCGCCGTCCGGGCAGAAATGTACCCCGCACAGCGCGTCGTTCTCCTCCTCTAAACAGATGGCGCCAAGGATGCTGTTGATGTACCAGACGTTCAAAACCGGCCTCTTCCTTTCCTGCAAGAATGTGCTATACTGGTACTATCTTAACACAAAAGCTTCCGCGAGGAAAGGGGCGTTTCAACTATGGTCAAGGCACTGGAAGACATCATTGCAAAAAGCAGCAGCATCGTCTTTTTCGGCGGCGCGGGCGTTTCTACGGAAAGCGGCATCCCGGATTTCCGCAGCGTGGATGGGCTGTACCACCAGAAATACGACTATCCGCCCGAAACCATCCTCAGTCATACCTTCTGGGAGGAAAATCCGGAAGAATTTTACCGTTTTTACCGCGATAAGCTGATCGTAAAGGGGGCAAAGCCCAACGCTGCCCATCTGCGGCTGGCAAAGCTGGAACAGCAGGGCAAGCTGCGGGCAGTGGTCACCCAGAACATAGACGGTCTGCATCAGGCGGCGGGCAGCAAAACCGTGTACGAGCTGCACGGCAGCACCCTGCGCAACTACTGCACCCGCTGCGGCAAGTTCTACGATGTAGAGTTTATCGCAAACAGCACCGGCGTGCCCCGCTGTACCGAGTGCGGCGGCATCGTAAAGCCGGACGTGGTGCTTTACGAGGAGGGCTTGGACGAGGAGGTGCTGTCCGGCGCAGTGGATGCCATTCGCCATGCCGATACCCTTATCATCGGCGGCACCAGTCTGGTGGTGTACCCCGCCGCCGGGCTCATCCGGTACTTCCGGGGCGACAATCTGGTGGTCATCAATATGCAGCCCACCGGAGCGGATGCCTCCGCCGACCTGTGCATTGCAAAGCCCATCGGGCAGGTACTGAGCGAGGACGTTTTGCTGGACTGATTTTTGCGCTTCAGGCGCGCTGTTTCGCGCCGGTTCGCACGCAGTTTTCCGTATGCTGTTTGACAGAACAACAGAACGGAGGAACTGCAAATGATCCAGGTATGCGACCCGCCGCGTCAGCGGCAGGTACGGCGGCTTTCCGCCGAGGAATTTTTTACATTGGTGCGCTGCGGCGGGGCGGGGTTTTACCGTCCCTGCTCCGAGGTGCTGCGGATGCTGACCGCAGGCGAGGCGTGGGGCACAGCCGGGGCGGCGCTGCTGGTGCTGCCCCTCACCGCCGATACCGCCGCCGCAGCGGCACTGCGCAGCTGGCTGGGGCGCCGGCAGCTGGAAGGCGGCTGTCTGCTCACCCCGCCGGTGAGTGTCGGCGAGAAGTTGCCCGCCCGGCTGGTGGAAATTGCCGCAGCCCGGGCAGACCGGCTGCGCCGTAAGGGCACGGCATGGGCGGTGGTGGAGTGTACCGAAGCGGCGGCAGCGCTGTTGCCGCTGTATTTCCGGCAGGGCTTCGGGCTGCGGGCGCTGCGCCCGTTGGAAAGCCTTGCGCCCTGCTTTTTGCTGTGCACCGGCTGTGTGCCCGCCAGCACCGCGCCGGTGTGGGTGCCGCTGGAGGACAGGGTGCAGCTGGCGCTGCTGCTGGCAAAGGGCTATGCCGCGCTGGACAGCCGCCCCTACGGCGGCAGCCTTGCGCTGGCGCTTTATCCGCTGAAAGAAACGGAATAACGTAAATCAGAGAGGGAATGAGAAATTATGAAGGCAGTGATCCTTGAAAGCTATGTGATGGAAGAAGGGGACCTGGACTGGTCTGGGGTAAAGGCACTGGTGCCGGACACCACCAGCTATGTGCGCACCGACTACGCCGACATTGCGCTCCGCATCGGGGATGCAGAACTGGTGCTCATCAATAAGTGCCGCATTGACGAGGCGGTACTGGCGCAGTGCCCGAACCTTAAATGGGTGGGCATCATCGCCACCGGCACGGATAATATCGACCTTGAAGCCTGCCGCCGCCATGGGGTGGCAGTAGCCAACGTGCCGGGCTACTCTACTTACAGCGTGGCGCAGATGACCTTCAGCCTGCTGCTGGCTATCTGCCAGTGCGCCCAGCGGTACGACCGGGCTGTAAAGGCTGGGTACTGGCAGCTGGGCATCCCGGCAGAGTACGGTCTGCTGCCGCAGGTGGAGCTGCTGGGCAAGACCTTTGGCATCTACGGCT
>CAVKCU010000087.1:0-6560 GCA_963654645.1 Clostridiales bacterium
CGGAAACGCTGGCGATCTTGCCCACGCCCAGCTCGTCCAGCTTGGCCTGCAGGTCAGCAAGGAAGCCCTTGCCGGAGTGGGGGTCAGTGTCGCGACCGTCGGTGATGCAGTGCAGGTAGACTTCCTTTGCACCCAGATGCTTTGCCATTTCCAGCACGCCGAACCAGTGGTCCGCATGGCTGTGCACGCCGCCGGTGCCCACCAGACCCATCAGGTGGATAGCCTTACCGGCCTCGATGGCGGTCTTCATGTTCTTGACCAGCACAGGGTTCTTGAGCATCTCGCCATCGCGGATGGACTTGGTAATGAGGGTGAGCTGCTGGTACACGATGCGGCCTGCGCCCATGTTGGTGTGACCGACCTCGGAGTTGCCCATCTGGCCGTCGGGCAGGCCAACGGCCATGCCGGAAGCCTCGATGGTGGTCATGGGGTATTTTGCCATCAGAGCATCCAGATGGGGGGTCTTGGCGGCCACCACGGCGTTGCCGTAGGTCTCGTTCGGCACCCAGCCGAAGCCATCCATGATGCACAGAAGAACAGGTTTCTTTGCCATAAAATTGAATCTCCTTTGAATTTATCACGCATTGCAGACAGAGTCCAACGCCCCGCCTGCGGAGGTGCAGCCTGCGGGTGCATAGCACCCGGACGGCTGCTGTAAAAACAGATCAGCGCCCGGCTCAGCGCTGAAAAAACGGCGCAGCCGGGCGCTGAAACAGCTCATTTAAGAAAAAGCAGTTGCTCAGCCCTTGGTGGCTGCATCAACGATGACTGCAAAGTCCGGAGCCTTCAGGGATGCGCCGCCGATCAGGCCGCCGTCCACGTCCTTCTTGCTCAGCAGCTCCTCGCAGTTCTTGGCGTTCATGCTGCCGCCGTACTGCACGGTGGTAGCCTCTGCCACAGCCTCGCCGTACAGCTCGCCCACCACCTTGCGGATCTGTGCGCAGACCTCTTCTGCCTGATCAGCAGTAGCGGTCTTGCCGGTGCCAATGGCCCAGATGGGCTCGTAGGCGATGACAACGTTTGCCATCTGCTCGGCGGTCACGTCACGCAGGGCGATCTTGGTCTGCATACGGACCAGCTCCTCGGTAACGCCCTCCTCGCGCTGCTGCAGGCTCTCGCCCACGCAGATGATGACCTTCAGGCCGGCGTTCAAAGCAGCCAGAGCGCGCTTGTTCACGGTCTGGTCGGTCTCTGCAAAGTACTGGCGGCGCTCAGAGTGGCCCACGATGACGTACTCCACGCCCAGATCCACCAGCATATCAGCGCTGATCTCGCCGGTGAAAGCACCGGACTTCTCAAAGTGGACGTTCTCGGCGCCCACATGGATGTTGGTGCCCTTAGTCTTAGCCACAGCGGTGACCAGATCGGTAAACGGGGTGCAGATGACTACCTCGCAAGTGGCGTCCTTCACGGCGGGGATCAGCTCATCCACCAGAACAGCAGCCTCGGAGGCGGTCTTGTTCATCTTCCAGTTGCCGGCGATAATAGCCTTGCGCTTTGCCTTATCCATTGTTATTTTCTCCTTACCTTCGTAAATATTTACAAATTGCCTGCACAAAAAGAAAAGATGCGGCGGCGTAAATGCCGCCGCACCCATTGTGATGCCGGAAAAATTATGCGTTCTGGATGACTGCGATGCCGGGCAGCTCCTTGCCCTCCAGATACTCCAGAGAAGCGCCGCCGCCGGTGGAGATGTGGGTCATCTTGTCGCCCAGACCCATCTGCTGCACAGCTGCTGCGCTGTCGCCGCCGCCAATGACGGTGGTAGCATCGCTCTCAGCCATAGCCTTGGCAACAGCCAGAGTACCTGCTGCCAAAGTGGGGTTCTCGAACACGCCCATGGGGCCGTTCCAGACAACGGTCTTGGAAGCCTTGACAGCATCAGCAAACAGCTTCATGGTCTCGGGGCCGATGTCGCAGCCCTCCATGTCAGCAGGGATGGCGCTGATGGGCACGATGGTCACGTCCACAGGAGCATCAATGGGATCGGGGAAGTCCTTGATGCAGGCTGCATCCACGGGCAGCAACAGCTTGACGCCCTTCTCCTTGGCCTTCGCCATCATTTCCTTGCAGTAGTCCAGCTTGGTGTCATCGCACAGGCTCTTGCCCACTTCGTAGCCCTGAGCCTTGGCAAAGGTGTAAGCCATGCCGCCGCCGATGATCAGGGTATCGACCTTCTCCAGCAGGTTGGAGATGACGTTCAGCTTATCGGCGACCTTTGCGCCGCCCAGAATGGCGGTGAAGGGACGCTCCGGGTCGTTGACAGCGTTGCCCAGATACTTGATCTCCTTCTCCATCAGGTAACCGACAGCGGTATCCTTGATGTAGTCGGTGACACCTGCGGTGGAGCAGTGTGCACGGTGGCAGCTGCCGAAAGCATCGTCCACATAAGCGTCAGCCAGAGAAGCCAGCTCCTCGCTGAACTCGGGCATGTTCTTGGTCTCTTCCTTGCGGAAACGGGTGTTCTGCAGCAGAACGACGTCGCCGTTGTTCATAGCAGCCACAGCAGCCTTTGCGTTCTCGCCCACGACATTGTCGTCATCGGCAAACACAACGGTCTTGCCCAGCTTTGCGCTCAGAGCCACAGCAACGGGAGCCAGGCTGAACTTAGCCTCGGGGCCGTTCTTGGGCTTGCCCAGGTGGCTGCACAGGATGACCTTAGCGCCATCGTTGACCAGCTTCTGGATGGTGGGCAGAGCTGCATTGATGCGGTTCTCGTTGGTGATCACGCCGTCCTTCATCGGGACATTGAAATCGCAGCGGACAAGCACCTTCTTGCCGCAGTAGTTCTGATCGTCGATCGTCTTCTTACCTAAACCCATGGTAAAAACTCCTCTCAAGTTATAATTCTGAACCAGAGTCTCGCTCACAATCGGGGCTTTGCCCCGTACAGCTACTATTATAAACAAAAACTGTGTGTATTGCAAGGATAAGAGATAGATAATTGTTTAACAAACATTTACCGTTGTTGCACGGAAATGTGTCTATTTTGACCGAAGTGCGGTTTTTCTCACCCGTGGACGCTGGAAATGCTGTTTTCCGTTCCGTTCTCTTCCGTGAAAAAAGCTTCCGAAAAGTCCGCAGACTTTTCGGAAGCTCAAACAAAAAAATAAAATTCCTTGAATTATGCCCAGAGTGCAACGACGACGACCGCCGCCAGTGGCGGAAACAGGGAGGAGTTGTTGGGGCAGCGGCCAGCAAGACGCGCGTGCCGCTCAAGGCACGATGCGGATGCTGGGAGCCGCAACCCGGCAAGCGGAGGGCATTTCAAATCGTCCCGCATCAAACAAGGCCGCCGCACAAAATACTGTGCAGCGGCCTGTCTACTTATTATACGTTATGCAAAATATTCCTGTGCGCGGCGGGCGGCATCGTTGATGCAGTCCCGCAGCTGGTCCAGCGTATCAAACTTTTTGCTGGGGCACAGGTAGGCGTGGAACTCCACCACCGGGTCGGTGCCGTACAGGTCGCCGGAAAAGCCCGGGATAAAGGTCTCGCAGGTCACCTTGGTGGCGTCATCGTTCACGGTCGGGCGGCTGCCCAGACCGGTAGCCGAGGGATACCACACCCCGTTGATGCAGGTGCGGGTGATATAAATGCCGCTGCGGGGCATCTGGAAGCCCTGCGGGTACAGCTGGTTGATGGTGGGCACCCCAAGGGTGTGCCCCAGCCCTGCCCCGTGCTGCACCGCAAAGCGGATGGCATAGGGCATGCCCAGCATGGCGTTGGCGGCGGGGATGTCCCCGCCTTCCAGCGCGGTGCGGATGCGGGTGGAGGACACCGGCTTTTCCTCAAACTGCGCCATGGGCACCACCACCACCTCTACCCCAAGGGGGGCGCAGAGGGTGCGCAGCAGCTCCGGGGTACCGGCAGCCTTTGCGCCAAAGGTGAAGTTTTCGCCGCAGAACAGCGCCCGGGCGTGGCAGTTTTCCACGATGCCGCGCACAAACTCCTCCGGGCTCAGCGCCTTGATCGCCTCAAAGTCCGGGGTGAGGTAATACTCCACCCCAAGGCTGTGGATCAAGGCGTGCTTATCCTCGGTGGAAAGCAGGCGCTTGCCCTTCATTTTATTTTCCACCGGCAGGCGGAAGGTGAACACCGCCGGAGCTGCAGCATGGGTCTTTGCCCACTGCACCGCCCCTTCGATCACCGCCCGGTGTCCGATATGAATGCCGTCAAAGTAGCCCATTGCCACGGCAGTGCCTTTTTCGGGCTGCGCCAGCGGCAGCGGGGCAAACTGAGAAATGATCTGCATGGGTCTTGTTTCCTTTATTGCTCAATTACGTTCCACGAACAGTTTTTCTACCCGGAGCACCCCGCCGGTGATGTTGGCAAGGCCAAGGAACTGCCCGGCGGCGCTGCGCACCCGGTAGCGTCCGTCTGCTGCGGGGTAGCGGCTGGTGGGGCAGCCGTTGTAAAGGTGCTGCTCCACCCATGGCTCCACCACCAGCAGCGGCAGCGGGGTGAACACGCTTTCCACCGGCAGCATCAGTGCTTCCAGCGCGGCGCTCCCCTGCTCCTTTGCGGCAAGGATCTCCTCCAGCGTGTGGGCGTCTGCTTTGGTGTACAGGCCGGCAGCGGTGCGGCGCAGAGCGCTCATGGTGCCCTTCTGCCCCATGGCGGCGGCGATATCCTCCAGCAGCGTACGGATGTAGGTGCCTTTGGAGCAGCGCACCGTCAGCACATACTCGTTTTCTGCCGGACTGCCGCCGTACTCGATGCCGTAAATTTCAATGGGGCGCGCCTTGCGCTCCACGGTCACGCCCTCGCGGGCCAGCTTATACAGCGGCTGGCCGTTGATCTTGACCGCCGAGTACATGGGCGGCACCTGCATCTGCAGGCCGATAAACTGCGGCAGCACAGCCAGCAGCTCCTTCTCCCCGGCGGTGACAGGTGCAGTTTCCAGCACCGTGCCGGTGATATCGCCGGTATCAGTGCACGCACCCAAGCGCAGGGTGGCGCGGTAGGTTTTATCGTGGTTCAGCTGCAGGTCCACCGCCTTGCTGGCTCCGCCGCAGAACACCGGCAGAACGCCGGTAGCCATGGGATCCAGCGTACCGCTGTGCCCCAGCTTGCGGGTGCCCAGCACGCCGCGCAGCTTTGCCACCACGTCAAAGCTGGTCCAGTCCATGGGCTTGTCTACGATCAGGATGCCCTGCATCATGCTTCCTCCTGCGGTGCGTCCAGCTCGGCTTCCACCTCTGCAAGGATCGCATTTTTGGCGTTTTCAAGGTCGCCCAGCAGCTCACAGCCCGCTGCGCGGGTGTGGCCGCCGCCGCCCAGCCGCCGGGCGATGGCACAAGCGTCCACGCCCTTTGCGGTGCGCACGCTGATGCGGTAGCTGCCGCCGGGCTGCTGGCGCAGGGTCAGGCCGACCTTGACCCCCTCGATGCTGATGGGCAGGCTGGTCAGCTCCTCCAGATCTGCGGGGTCTACCCCGCTCTGCCGGATCTCGTCCCTCGTCAGGTAGATCAGGGCGCAGCGACCGTCCAGATAATATTCCAGATGGTTGCGGGCGATGCGCTCGGCCTCCATGCGGGCACGGGGCTTGGTGTCGAAGAGCAGGGTGTTCAGTTCCTCCACATGACAGCCGGCTTCAATAAGCTTTGCCGCCACCGTGTGGGTGTTGGCTGTGGTGGAAGAGAACTTGAAGCAGCCGGTGTCGGTGGCAACGCCGGTGTACAGGCAGTCTGCAATGTGAGGGGTGATGGGCACGCCCATCTCCACGATGACCTGATACAGCAGCTCCGCTGCCGCAGCGGCCCCGGCATCCAGAAGGGTAAAATCGGCATAGCCGTTATTGCCTGCGTGGTGGTCGATGCACAGGTCCACATGGCGTGCATACTGCGGCACACCGTTATTTTCGCCAAACAGCTGCAGCCCCGCCACATCCACCGCGATCACAGTGCGGGGCTCGAACTCGCCCTTGAACAGCCGTGGATTTGTAAAAGCATAGCGGGACGGTACGGCATCGGAGCAAAGCACCGCTGTTGTTTTTTCCAGCGCTTTGAGCGCGTAGTACAGGGCGCTGCCGCAGCCGATGGTGTCGCCGTCCGGGTTTTTGTGGCACAGAATCAAAATGTTGTCCGCAGCCAGCAGGCGCTGCGCCATCTGCTGCACATTCAGTTGTTCTGTCATCCAATGATCCATCCTTTCCGCAAAGGCAGTCAGTCCTCGGTCTGTTCGGTATCGGCAGGCTGTGCTTCCTCCTCGCCGTTCACGTTCAGGCTGCGCAGCAGCTCGTTGATGTGGGCGGCATAGGCAGCACCGTCATCCTCCACAAAGATGAAGCGGGGTGCCTTGCGGATGTGCATTTTTTTGCTGACCTCGGTGCGCACATGACCTGCGGCACGGTTCAGCGCTTCGATCGCGGGCTTGGGACCGTCTGCGCGGCCCATCACGCTTACATACACCTTTGCCACATCCAGATCCGGCGTCACATCCAGACGGGTGACGGTCAGCAGACCGCCCTCCAGCCGCGGGTCCTTCAGCCGGCCGATGATGGCAATGACCTCGCGCTTCATATCCTGCGCAAGACGGCCCATATTTTTCTGAGACAT
>CAVKCU010000088.1:0-6517 GCA_963654645.1 Clostridiales bacterium
TGCACAGTTTTTTGTGCAACGGCCTCCTTTTTGCGCGAAGAAAGGAACCCTATGACCCAGACGCGACCCCTGAAAACAAACCTCTTTAGCCGGAATGCAGACCTGCTGCATGGGCCTATTTTCAAGAACCTGCTGCTGTTCATGCTGCCCATTCTGGTCTCCAATCTGTTCCAGCAGCTGTATAATACCGTGGATACCATGATCGTGGGCAATGTACTGGGCGATACCGCACTGGCCGCTATCGGCTCCTGCGGGTCCATCTACGAGCTGCTGGTGGGCTTTGGCATCGGTATCGGCAACGGGCTTTCCATCGTGGCTGCGCGCTCCTACGGGGCGCAGGATGAGGATCTGCTCAAAAAGACGGTAGCCGGGTCGCTGGTCATCGGGCTTTGCGCAAGCTTTGTCATTACCACGGCGGGCTTTTTCGGTCTGCGACCGCTGCTGCAGCTGCTGGACACTCCCGCCGAAATTTTAGAGGACGCCTACCGGTATATCATCGTCATCGATCTGGGCGTGCTGGTGATGTTCCTTTATAACCTGTGCGCCGGGCTGCTGCGCGCCATCGGCAACAGCGTGATGCCGCTGGTATTTCTGCTTATCAGCTCGGGGCTGAATGTGGCGCTGGACCTGTGGTTCATTGCCGGGCTGGGCATGGGCGTGCAGGGCGCGGCGGTGGCTACCGTCATTGCGCAGGGCATCTCGGTGGTGCTGTGCATTCTGTATGTGATGCGCCGCGTGCCGCTGCTGCTGCCCGCCCGCAGGCACTGGGCGGTGGGACAGCATTTGTACTGGGAGCTGTTCAGCCAGAGCATCTCCATGGGGCTGATGAGCAGCATCGTGTCGGCGGGGTCGGTGGTGCTGCAGTACGGCATCAACGGGCTGGGCACGCTGACCATTGCGGGGCACACCGCCGCGCGCAAGCTGTTCGCTTTTACCGATATGCCGCTGATCTCCATGGCAAATGCCGGCTCTACCTTCGTCTCCCAGAACCGGGGCGCAAACCAGCCGGAGCGGGTGCGCAAAGGGATGCGCACCATGTACCTGTATTCGGTGGCTGTCATGGCGGCAAATGTGGTGCTGATGCAGCTTTTTGCCCGGCAGCTGGTGCAGCTGATCTCCGGTTCCACCGCGCCGCTCGTGCTGGAAAACGGCGCACGGTATCTGCTGTGGAACGCCCCATTCTACGCGGTGCTGGGGGTGCTGCTGTGCACCCGGTACGCTTTGCAGAGCCTTGGGCAGAAGGTGCTGCCGCTGTTTTCCAGCGTCATCGAGCTGGTGGGCAAGGTGATCTTTGTGCTGGTGTTCATCCCGCGCTACGCCTACAACGCCGTCATCCTGTGCGAGCCCATCATCTGGTGCTTCATGGCGGCATATCTCGTGGCGGTGTACCGCCGCGATCCCTTTGTGTATCCGAAGAAGAATCAATAAAAAAGAACGTAAGACACCCCCTCAGTCTCGCTGCGCTCGCCAGCTCCCCCAAGGGGACGCCTTTTGGCAGTGCCGGAAACTTTGTCGCCACCTCTGAAGCCGTCCCCTTGGGGAAGGTGGCTGCGACCAACGGGAGCAGACGGAAGGGGTTCCCACAAAAGCAAGCACCGGAGCGTCCGCAGACGCTCCGGTGCTTGCTTTTATAATACTTTTACCATGCGGAAGGTCTTGCCGCGCTGAATGCAGTCCAGCAGCAGGTCGTATTCTGCGGGCACCTCGCCGATGACGTTCACCTTTTCGTCTGCGGGCAGGTCGGCGCGCACAAGCTGGATCTCGCCGGAGTAGCGTCCGTAGCCGATATTATCCATGGTCACGCAGCGGCGGCGGCGCTCTGCGCAGTTGTCCGGCTGCACGGTGCTGCCAAAGCAGGAGTAGAGCCGGGATTCCTGATACCGCACTAGCCCCTTGGGCGAGTCCGGGCGGCAGGTGAAGGTGCGGTCGTACAACGTCTCGTAGCCGGGGCGCAGGGTGACCGGCAGGCAGAGCTCGCCGGTGGTGCAGAAGTGACGGATGTATTCCTGCTCCCGGGTGCTGACCTCCGGGTCGCCCGCAAAGATGCCGTCCAGTCCGTAGTTCAGCGCCAAGTCCGCAAAGGCTGCCGAGGGGGCGGCGGTGCGGTGGGCTTCCAGCGTGGGCAGACCCTTGTACAGCGGGCCGCGCAGCAGGGCGTCGCCGGGGATAAAGCCGTACACCTGCAAGCCCTCTGCCTGCAAAGCTGCGGTGCTCTCGCGCAGGAATTCCGGGTCAAGACCGGTCTCCGGGCGGGGATAGAAGTTGTGCATGGCGATGACCGTGCCGCCGCCCGCCGCCAGCTGCCGCGCCACCTCCGGGGTGGTAGTGGAGGCGTTGACGGCAACGGGCAGCTGCTGCGCAAGGGCGCACATCTCTTCCAGCGAGAAGCCGTAGTCCAGCCGCAGACCCCACAGGTGCAGCCGCTTTGCCAGCGCGGTCAGGTCGGCGCAGCCGAACTGCCGGATGGTCTTTTCCGACACGTCTGCCAGAATGCGCCAGCCCTGCGCGGAGAGAAAATCGCACATTTCCTGCACGCGGGCGCAGTAGGCGGCGTCAAATTCTTCGCTGATATGCAGTGAGATAAAAACAGGCGCGCCGCCTGCCGCAAAAGCGGAAAGCGACGCACGCTGTTCCTCAAACTGCGTCAGATACACTGACCGTCCGAGTGTTTTAAGCATTGGCAACGTCCTCGACAGAGACCATTGCGTTGGTCACGATAAAGCCCATGATGTAGCAGATGACCAGACCCACTGCGTAGCAGCCAACGGAAGCAGCCACACCGTGAGGGCCGGCGGTCATGACGAACAGAGCCAGCAGACCGGAGGGACCCCAGGCGGTAGCAGCCACCTGCATGGCCATGACGAAGGCACCGCCGAAGCCTGCGCCCAGACCGGCGCTGATGAAGGGCTTGCCCATGGGCAGGGTGACGCCGTAGATCAGCGGCTCGCCGATGCCCAGCAGACCTGCGGGCAGAGCGCCGGTGATAACGTTCTTCAGGCGGGTGTTGCCGCACTTCTTAGCCTTGAAGTAGATGGCGATGGCAGCGCCCACCTGACCTGCACCAGCCATAGCCAGCGCGGGGTACAGGGTAACGTAGCCGAAGGTCTCCAGCTGCACGGAGTACAGGGCGACCAGACCGTGATGCATACCCATAGCGACCATGGGCAGGAACAGTGCGGTGGAAACATAACCGGCAATGATGCGCACGATCAGGCTTTCGCTCATGCACAGCTTTTCAACCACCCAGCACAGAGCGGTGGAAATATAGCCGGTAGCGGGCATGATGAGCAGGATATAGGGCACAAGGCACAGGATCATGGTGATCAGCGGGGTGAACACGATGTCCAGAGATTCGGGCATCCACTTACGCACCCAGCGCTCGATCTTGACAAGGCACCATGCGCCCAGCACAACAGCCAGCACGCCGCCGCGGCCTGCGCGCAGGATGGAATCCAGCGGCACAGCCTCGTTGAAGAGACCCAGAATGGAGGAGATCTTGTTGATGCCGTCCAGACCGGTGATCATGCCCAGCATGCCGCCCAGAATGGGGGTGCCGCCGAACTTTTCTGCTGCGCGGTAGCCGACCCATGCGGTCAGGTAGCCAAGGAAGCAGGTGTTCATCAGACCCAGCAGGGTGCTGATGAGCGCCAGTGCGGGGATATCAGCGTAGTTCGGCACCACCTGACCGATCAGGGAGTTGATGCCGGCGCACAGACCGGAGGCCACAACGCCCGGGATCAGAGGGATAAAGATATCGCCGAAGGTCTTGAACAGCTCCTTGACCTTGCTCTGCTTCTGCCCTGCCTTGACAGCGGCCTTGTTGGTCTGCCAGTCGTTGGCGGTGGAAGCGGCGGCGTCTGCCGGAATGCCCATGTCGCGGCAGATATCTGCGCACTTGCGGCACTTGCCGGGGCCGACCACGATCTCCACATAGCCGGTACGGTCGTGCACGATGCCCATCACGCCCTCGATAGCCTTCAAGCCCTCGTCGTCGATCTTGGCGTCATCCTTAACGCGTACCCGCAGACGGGTCATGCAGTTGGTTGCGGTGAGAACGTTGCTCTTTCCGCCGACTTTTTCCAGCGCCGCGCGGACCAGTTCTTCATTCGTCATAAGTGGGTCCTCCTTTAAAACAGGTGTATATCCGATGCGGCCTGCGCCGCTAAGGAACTTGGGTGTGAAAATGTGCCTTACAGCACTTCCAGCCGGATGGCCTCCCGCACATGACCGCGGGCTTTTTCCAGCCGCAGGGCAGCTTCCTTGGCATCGCAGTCTGCCAGCAGCATGGTGATGGCGGTCTTTACGCTGCCGCCCGCTGCATCAATGGCGGCGCGGGCAGTCTCCCGCTCCACGCCGGTGGCGTCGATCACGATATTCTCGGCGCGGGTGTGCAGCTTTTCGTTGGTCTGCTGCACGTCCACCATCAAGTTCTGGTACGCCTTGCCGATGCGCACCATGGAACCGGTAGAGATCATGTTCAGGATCAGCTTCTGCGCCGTGCCGGACTTGAGCCGGGTGGAGCCGGTCAGCACCTCGGGACCGCAATTCACCTCGATGGCAAGCTCTGCGGCCTTGCCGATGGCGCTGCCGAGATTGCAGGCAATGGCGGCGGTGTGGCAGCCCACGCTCTTGGCGTAGTCCAGACCGCCCAGCACATAGGGCGTGCGGCCGGAGGCGGCAATGCCCACAACAAGGTCGTCTGCGGTCAGACCGTGGGCTTTCAGATCCTCAACAGCCAGCTCCCGGCTGTCCTCTGCGCCCTCCACTGCCTCGATGAAGGCCTTTTCGCCGCCGGCGATGAGCCCCACCACCAGCTCCTTCGGCACGCCGAAGGTGGGCGGGCACTCGGCGGCATCCAGCACGCCCAAACGTCCGGAGGTGCCGGCGCCCATATAGAACAGCCGTCCGCCCTTTTCAAAGGACTCTGCCGCCCATGTGACCGCCTGCGCGATCTGCGGCAGGCACTTGGCAATCGCCAGCGGTACCCGGGCGTCCTCCTCGTTCATGACAGTCACGATCTCCAGCGGGGACATCTGGTCCAGCTGCATCGTGCGCGGGTTGCGGGTCTCGGTGGTCATCCCACTCAGATTCAATCCCATTTCCTGCACCTCCAGTTTCCGCCGCACCCCTTGCGGCGTGATTGTGACCAAAGTATAAACTTTTTCAAACAAAATGTCCACAAAAAGACTATTTTGTGGTACAATGTTTTATGTAAGCATTGTTTTTGAAATTTTTGCGTACAAGTACGACTTTTTTGTGCAGCTTGTTCAATCCATCCTGAAATACAACAGAGGTATTTTATGCAGAACGTTCTTTTACGCCTGCGGGAGGTGCAGCCCTCCCTCAGCAGCACCGAGCGGCAGATCGCGCAGTTCATTCTGGACAACCCGGACGAGACCACCACCCTCACCATCCGGGAGCTGGCGCAGCGCTCCTTCTCCTCCCCTTCCAGCGTGGTGCGCATCTGCCGGGTGATCGGCTTTCAGGGCTACAAGGAGCTGCGCCACGCCCTGACGCTGGAGCTTGCCACCCTTGGCGAGAACGGCAGCCACCGGGAAAAGGACATCACCCCGCAGGACAGTCTGCAGGAGATCGTGGACAAGGTGACCCACAAGAACATCCAGAGCCTGCTGGACACCCAGCGGCTGCTTTTGCTGGACGAACTGGAGCAGTGCGTGGAGCTGATCGCCAATGCCCGCACGGTGCTGCTGTTCGGCATGGGTTCCTCACTGTGCGTGGCAAAGGACACCTACCTGAAATTTCTGCGGCTGGACAAGCCCTGCGTGGTCAACGAGGACTCCCACTCCCAGCTTTTACAGGCACGCAACGCCACCGCGCAGGATGTGGGCATCGTGTTCTCCTACTCCGGGCAGACCATGGAGATGATCCAGTGCATCAAGGAGATGAAGGCAGGCGGCGCACCGGTGATCGCGGTGACCCGCTACTACCCTTCTGAGGTGGCGCAGCTGGCTGACCATGTGCTGTATGTCGCTGCCAACGAGAGCCTGTTCCGCAACGGCGCCATGTCCTCCCGCCTGTCCCAGCTGAACGTGATGGATATCCTGTACACCGCCTACGCCAGCCGCAACCACGAGGACACCATGCGCCGCCTGACCAAGACCCATATCTATAAGCCCGGCGACCCGGAGGTGCTGACGCAGCCGTAAAACGGAAGCCGCTCCGCAGGGTGCAAAAAAGGCGCTCAGTGATCTTCTCACCAAGCGCCCTTGCTTCCGTTGACGAAAGTATAGCGTTTTTTGCCGTTTCTTTCAATCCGAAAAGTGCAGCAACTTTTTCGTCAAGCGATTTTGTGTTTTGTAAGGTATCACAACGTTTCGCCTTATTTTTTGTCGGTTTTGTTGTGCCAGTTTTCCTGTCTTGCATAAAGCAAAGCGTGCAAACGGGGTGCAGAAAGCGTGCAGCAGCTTTTCTGCACAGAAAAAGAGCGTCGAATCTTACGATTCAACGCTCTTTTATTGGTGCACCTCCAGGGACTCGAACCCTGGGCCCACTGATT
>CAVKCU010000089.1:0-6499 GCA_963654645.1 Clostridiales bacterium
CTTGTATTCATACCACCTCATCTTCGATCTCCTCCTTCAGCATCGTATGTAACTGTGCCCGTGCGCGCCGCAGCCAGCTTAGTACCGTGTTTGGGGGCACCGCCATCATCCGCCCGATCTCTGCCGCAGTGTAGCCCTCGTAGTAATGCAGATAGATGGCATTGCGGTAGTTTTCCGGCAGGGTGCGGATGGCATCCAGCACGCTGCCGTCCTCCGCCAGAACATCGGGGGCGGGCAGGTTCTCGTCCAGCTCGGTGTCCTTCTGGTGGGCGGCGCGGGTCAGGTCCCGGCAGCGGTTGATAGCCACCCGCAGCAGCCATGCTTTGAGATGCTCCTCACTCTCAAAGATGCCGTTGTAGTGCAGCAGCTTTTCAAACACATCCTGCACCACATCCTCAGCATCGGCTGTGCAGCGGCAATTATGCACCGCAGTGCGGTAGACGGTGTCGCTGTAACGCTGCACCGCCAGGGTAAATACTTCGTTTCTGGTCAGCTGTCCCATTGTTATAAACTCTCCTTGGATGCCCGGAAGCGGGCTTCTCGATGGAATGTTTGTGGTTCTCACGGGGACGTTCACTCAATATACGGTTCAGCATCTCCGATTATTGCAGAACAAACCCCGGTTCCTTCCATTTTTTGTGTGCCGGACGCACCGGACCGCAAGGTACGTCTGTGTTCTCCGACGGAAGTTGGATATCCTGCCGGTTTACCGGTCAGTATACCACGGAATCGCAAAAAGGAAAAGGGGAAACACCCCTCCTTATTTATAAACTCTTTGCAGCAGTGCCAGCCGCTCGGAGAGAAAGGTCTCGGCCTTGGGGTGGTGCAGCCAGCATTTGCCATCGGTGCTGTGCACCAGCTTCTGCGCCAGTGCGGCGGGGGCGGTGTCGATAGTCATCACGTCCTGCATGGTCAATTGCAGGGTGAGCGCCGCCGGAACATCCGGCAGCGGCGGCAGCGGGTCCTCCCACACAAAGGGCGGCAGCAGCTGCACCGCCACGGTCAGGCGGGTGCACTCCTCGGTCAGCAAAAGGGCGGCAGGGGTGCCGTCCGGCTGCACCTGCAGGCTGCTGTATAAAAGCTGCATCCGGGCAGGGGAGAGCAGCCGGGTCAAGCCCTCTGCCGGGGCTGCCGCAAGCTGTAAACACCCGGCGGCTTCCTCCCGGTAGATGCGCCGGGCGGGGGCGTGCAGCCCTGCGTAGAGGGCAGGCAGCATAAAACTTCCGCTTTTTTCCAGCGCCTGCTGTGCCAGCAGATAGAACTCGGTCAGCGGATACGCCGCATCCGGCTGCGGCATCCCGAAATCCGGTCGCGATACATGACCTCCACCCATGGGGACCTCCTTGACAAAACACGATGGTGCGATTATACTATAAACAGAAGGGACGCTGACTGCAGTGGGCCAGCTTTCCATCCCGCATTAGTCAAAAAGATTGACCGCTAGTTTGGTAGACTGGGGCGGTCAATTTTATTTTATCATAATTTCCACAGTATTACAATCAAATTTCGGATTGTAAACCCCTTGCAAACTTTTCCGTTGACCTGCGGCGCACCGGTGCGGTATACTCGGGCACAGATGCCTTGCAAAACGAAAAAACAGAGGGGAAACCGACTATGAAAGACAAAAAACTGACCACCTACCAGATGACCGTCACCGCTGTGATGGCTGCCGTGCTGTGCGTGCTGGGCCCGCTGACCGTGCCCATCGGAGCAGTGCCCATCTCGCTGGCAAACTTTGTTATCTGCCTGACCGCATGGCTGCTGGGGCCGAAGTTCGGCACCCTGAGCGTGGTCATCTATCTGGCGCTGGGCGCCATCGGCATTCCGGTATTCTCCGGCTACGGTGCCGGTCTTGCCAAGCTGGCAGGTCCTACCGGCGGTTATCTGGTGGGCTATCTGCTGCTGGCGTTCATCGGCGGTATGTTCATTGAAAAGAGCAAGGGCAGCCCGGTGGTCTCCGCTGTGGGTCTGGTGCTGGGCGATGCCGCCTGCTATGTGCTGGGCACGGCATGGTTCGTGTTCCAGATGCAGTGCGAGCTGGGCTACGCACTGACCGTCTGCGTCTACCCCTTTATTGCTCTGGACTTGGGCAAGATCGTGGTGTCCTGCATTGTGGGTGCGCTGCTGCGGAAGCGCCTGACGCAGGCAGGCGTGCTGAAGCTGCAGAATGCAGCTACAGAATGATCGCTGAGCGGCAAAATTACTTTTAGATAACAGAAGCCCGGAAGGTCTGCGGATCTTCCGGGCTTCTGTCTTTATTCCTGATATCCCAAGGTGGCTGCCATGACTGCCTTGATGGTGTGCATCCGGTTCTCGGCTTCGTCAAACACGATGCTCTGAGGGCCTTCGAACACCTCGTCGGTCACCTCCATGGCATCGCGACCAAAGCGTTCGCCCATCTCTTTGCCCACGGTGGTCTTGTGGTCGTGGTAGGCGGGCAGGCAATGCATAAATACTGCATCCGGACCTGCAATATTCATCAGATCCTGATTGATCTGGTAGGGAGCCAGATCGTGGATGCGCTCTGCCCACACCTCTACCGGCTCGCCCATGGACACCCACACATCGGTGTACAGCACGTCTGCACCCTTTGCGGCCTTGACGGGATCCTCCTCAAAGGAGAGGGTCGCCCCGGTCTGGGCGGCAATGGCCTGACACTGCGCAACCAGTGCGGGGTCGGGCTGGTACTTTTTGGGTGCACAGGCAGTAAAGTGCAGACCCATCTTGGCGCAGCCCACCATCAGGCTGTTGCCCATGTTGTAGCGGGCATCGCCGAAGTAAACGAAGTGGATGCCCTTCAGATGACCGAAATGCTCCTGAATGGTGAGGAAGTCGGCTAAGATCTGGGTGGGGTGGAACTCGTTGGTCAGACCGTTCCACACCGGCACACCGGCATAGTGCGCCAGCTCTTCCACGATCTGCTGACCGTAGCCCCGGTACTCGATGCCGTCAAACATCCGTCCCAGAACCCGGGCGGTATCGGCGATGGACTCCTTTTTGCCGATCTGGCTGCCGGAGGGGTCCAGATAGGTCACCTCCATGCCCAGATCGTGGGCGGCGACCTCAAAGCTGCACCGGGTGCGGGTGGAGGTCTTTTCAAAGATCAGGGCAATGTTTTTGCCCCGCAGCTGGTCGTGCCGGATACCGGCCTTCTTTTTGGCTTTCAGGTCAGCAGCCAGCTCCAGCAGCTGCCCGATCTCGGCAGGGGTGTAGTCCAATAGCTTCAAAAAGCTGCGATTTTTCAGTTCCATTGTATATTTCCATCTCTATGCAGACGTTCTTGAATATTTATTCAAGCCTTGATCCTATTATAGTACGTTGCATCGGGAAGGTCAAGAGGGAACCTTCGTGCCTGTCTTGACAAAGAACACACCGGAGGTTATACTATAAACAGAAGGACGCTGACTGCATAGGTCAGCTTTCTGTCCCGTATTAGTCAAAAGATTGACCGCTCGGTTTGGAAGGCCTGAGGCGGTCAATCTTTTTTGTTGTCATTTTTCTTCTGCGAGTTCTTATCTATGACCTCGACGGTCAGACGAATCACTTCCAAAATCAGCCCCAACAGTGTGAGAATGACCATGAGAAGATTCAAAACTTCTGTCAGATTCAAACGATATCCCTCCCTTCGCCTTCAAGGCGCAGGGAAGTTTTCTTCAAAAAAGTTTCCCTCCCTGAACCTCTGCTTCGTTCCATGTACAGGAAGAATCAGCGATACGGGACAGAAAGCATGACCACCAATGATGCAATCAGCGTCTTACACGTAGAATAACATAATTTATTGCGAATTGCAATAAAAAGGTTATGCTTACAACTCCAGCTCTGCCCGGCGTCCGGTGGGCTTATAGGGGGTCAGCCGGACACCGGCGCGCTCGAACATGAACCGTGCCGCAATGCTGGAATCGCTGTCGTGATACTTGTCGCCGTAGTACACCACCTCGGCAATGCCGGACTGGATGATGGCTTTGGTGCACTCGTTGCAGGGGAACAGGGTCACATACACCCGGGCGCCCTTCAGGTTGTTGTGGGCGCTGTTGAGGATGGCGTTCAGCTCCGCGTGGCAGACGTACATATACTTGGTCTGCAGGGGCGCACCCTCCCGCTCCCAAGGCATCTCGTCATCGCTGCAGCCCATGGGCATCCCGTTGTAGCCCAAGGAAAGGATCTTGTTTTCCGGGCTTACGATGCACGCGCCCACCTGACTGTTGGGGTCCTTGGAGCGCATGGCGGTAAGCAGCGCAATACCCATAAAATATTCGTCCCAGTTGATATAATCCTCGCGTTTCATCGCGTAAAACCTCCTGCCCCTTCCAGCGGGTCTGCGGCTTGACAAACCCGGAAAAATAGACTATACTACGAATAGAAAGAGCGCTGACTGCAATGGTCAGCTCCTCGTCCGGCTAATCAGTCGTAAAGAATGACCGCTTGCTTTCTGAGGGCATGAGCGGTCATTTCTTTTTGCCGTTGGAAATCGTCCATGTGATCTCGAAGGTAATGTAGACTGCTCCGCCAAGCAGCGTGAGCAGCAGCACGACCTGTTCAAACGTCATGAGGCATCCCCCCTTTCCGCTTTCGCGTCAGGGGAAGCAAAAAGATTTTCGTCCCCTCTGGCGCGCAGCCGGAAGGAGCTAGACCACCGATTATGCAATCAGCGCCTTTTCACCGCCGAAGCGGCACCTACAGCATACCACAAAACCCGCATATTTGCAACGAAAACTCCCGGCTTTGCGCCTGTACGCGCTGCCGGGAGTTCTGCTTTTTCTGCCCGTCCGTTTTGCGCCCCAGTGTCAACTTGCACAAAACAGTGCCCGGAAGTTTGGCAGGCGTTTTTGGCAAATTTTGAAACGATATATTTAAAAATCGTTTCGAGTGTGGTATTATCTTTGTAAAATATGCCACAAAAACGGAGAGAACGCTCCGTGCGGCGGAAATGAGGGAAAAACCGATATGAAATACGCAAGCAACAACATCCGCAATATTCTGATTGCCGGCCATGCCGGCAGCGGCAAGACCACGCTGACCGAAGCATTGGTCTATTTTTCGGGCGCTGCCGAGCGTATGGGCCGGGTTGAGGACGGCACCACGATTTCGGACTTTGATCCCGAGGAAGCAAAGCGCAAGGCCAGCCTGTCGGCTTCCGTTGTGCCGGTGGAGTACGAGGGCATCAAGTACAACCTGATCGATGCACCGGGTCTGTTCGACTTTGAAGCAGGCGAGTACGAGGGCATCCGCGCCGCCGAGAGCGTGCTGGTGTGCGTGTCCGGGCGCAGCGGCGTTACCGTGGGCGCGGAAAAGGCGTTCCAGCTGGCACGCAAAAACGGCAAGGCTACCATGGTGTTCGTCTCCAAGTGCGATCTGGAAAACGCCAACTATTTCAAGATCCTTGAGGACATGAAGATCCGCTTCGGCTCCACCGTCTGCCCCTGTGTCGTGCCCGCAAAGCTGGATGACGGCACCCCTGTGTACATCAACCTGTTCAGCCAGAAAGCCTTCAAGTACGAGGGCGGCAAGCAGATCCAGGTGGATCTGCCGGACATCGGCCACCGCTTCCAGGGTCTGATCGAGGCCATGAGCGAGGCCATTGCAGAAACCGACGATGAGCTGATGGAAAAGTTCTTCGGCGGCGAGCCCTTTACCACCGAGGAGATCGTGGAGGGTATGCGCAAGGGCGTTAAGGACGGCCTGATCACCCCCGTGTTCTGCGGCAGCGCCGTGAACCTGCAGGCACTGGATATGCTGCTGTTCAATATGCACAAGCTGCTGCCCAGCCCGGAGCACGAGACCAGCACGCTGGCAGAGGATGCCAACGGCGAGCCGGTGGAGCTGCACTGCACCGAGGACGAGCCCACTGCCGCCTATGTCTTTAAGACCGTGGCGGATCCGTTCGTGGGCAAGCTGAGCTATCTGCGTGTCATCAGCGGCAAGGTGACCGCTGGCGAGCCGCTGACCAACGCCCGCACCGGCGAGGTGGAAAAGATCACCAAGCCTCTGACCATCCTTGGCAAAAAGCAGATGGAAAACGACGGCATCGGTGCCGGTGATATCGGCGCTGTGGCAAAGCTGGTGAGTGCAAAGACCGGCGATACCCTGTGCGATGCAGACCGCGTGGTCAAGCTGCCCGCCCCTGTGTTCCCCAAGCCCAGCCTGTTCATGGCTGTTACCGTGGCGAAAAAGGGCGACGAGGGCAAGATCTCCAGCGCACTGGCACGCCTGATGGAAGAGGATCCCACCCTGTGCTACATCAACAACGCCGAGACCCATCAGCAGGTCATCGGCGGCTTGGGCGAGCAGCATCTGGACGTGGTCAAGGCCAAGCTGAAGAACAAATTCGGCGTGGAGATCGGTCTGGAAGCACCCCGCATCGCCTACCGCGAGTCCATCCGCAAGGCGTGCCAGAAGCAGGGCCGCCATAAGAAGCAGACCGGCGGTCACGGTCAGTTCGGTGATGTTATCATCAACTTCGAGCCCTGCGACAGCGAGCAGGTGGTGTTTGAGGAGAAGG
>CAVKCU010000090.1:0-6473 GCA_963654645.1 Clostridiales bacterium
GCCCAGCCGCTGCCGGTGATGTAGCCGCGCACGATGCACTCGATGGGCAGCATGGTCAGCTTGCGGCACATCATGCTGTTGCCGGTGAACTGGGGCTGACGGAAGAACTCCGGCATCTCCTGCACGTCCACGCTCAGCATGTGGTTGGGCAGCAGATCGCGGGTATAATCGAACCAGAACTTGCTCATCTGGGTGAGCACGGTGCCCTTTTTGGTGACCTTGTTTTTCAGGATGACGTCAAACGCAGAAATGCGGTCGGTGGCAACCATGATCAGGCTGTCGCCATTGTCGTAGATCTCGCGGACCTTGCCTTCTTTGATGGGTTTGAACTCAGTCATAATCAAACACTCCATTTTTCCATATTCTCGGCAGCGCAGCAGCGCGGCACAGCTCTTACCCTATTATTCTACCATACTGCCGCGCAGTTTAAAAGGAACAGAATAAAAGAAAAACCGGCTGGATTTGTGTTTTTATCGTGAAAAGTGCGCAAAAAACAGCAGGAAATTTCGGCGTTTTGACGATAAAAGTCGTACTTTATCCCCAAATGCATGCACCTTTGCAAAATGCAGTCATGGACAAGCGCCGCCGGTTGCGGTATCATAATACTATGAGTGTTTCTGCGCTCCGCAGGGGCGCAAAAGTAAATAAGGAGGTAAAGAGTATGGGCAAATTTCCCAAGGGCTTTTTGTGGGGCGGCGCAACTGCCGCCAACCAGTGCGAGGGTGCATGGCAGGCAGACGGCAAGGGTCTGGCAACGGTGGATGTGACCCCCTTCGGCCCGGATCGTTTCCCGGTAGCGATGGGCTATATGGAAATGCTGGATTGTGACGATGCGCATTTCTACCCCAGCCACGAGGCCATTGACCTGTATCATCATTATAAAGAGGACATCGCCCTGTTTGCAGAGATGGGCTTCAAGTGCTTCCGGCTGTCCATTGCGTGGACCCGCATCCTGCCCAACGGCGATGACGCCCAGCCCAACGAGGCGGGGCTTGCCTTCTACGACAGCATTTTTGACGAGTGCCATAAATACGGCATCGAGCCGCTGGTCACCATCTGCCACTTTGACACCCCCATTGCCCTGATCAAAAAATACGGCGGCTGGAAGGACCGCCGCATGGTGGACGCCTACGTCCGCTACTGCGAGATCCTGTTCGACCGCTTCAAGGGCAAGGTGAAGTACTGGCTCACCTTCAACGAGATCAACATGCTGCTGCACCTCTCCTTTACCGGCGCAGGGCTGGTGTTCTACCCCGGCGAGAACGTGGAGCAGGTCAAGTATCAGGCCGCCCATCACGAGCTGGTAGCCAGCGCAAAGGCGGTAAAGCTGGCGCACGAAAAAATGCCGGGCGCCATGGTAGGCTGTATGCTGGCGGCGGGGCAGTTCTACCCCCGTACCTGCGCCCCGGAAGATGTGCGGGCGGCGCAGGAGGCAGACCGGGACAACTACTTCTTTACCGACGTGCAGGTGCGCGGCGCTTACCCCGTGTGGGCCAAAAAGCGGATGGAGCGTGCTGGGGTGCAGCTGCGCACCCAGCCGGAGGATGACCGCACGCTGCGGGAGGGCACAGTGGATTTTGTGTCCTTCAGTTACTATTCCAGCCGCTGCATCACGGTGGATAAGGAGCTGATGGCGGCAGAGAATGCGGAAGGCAACGCCGTGTCCGCCTCGGTGAAAAACCCCTACCTGAAGGCCAGCGAGTGGGGCTGGGCCATCGACCCGGTAGGTCTGCGGGTGACGCTGAACACCATCTACGACCGGTACGAAAAGCCCATGTTCATCGTGGAGAACGGTCTGGGTGCGGTGGATACCGTAGAACCGGACGGCTCCATCCACGATGGCTACCGCATCGACTACCTGCGGGCGCATATCGAGGAGATGGAAAAGGCCGTCAACGAGGACGGTCTGCCCCTGATGGGCTACACCACATGGGGACCCATCGACCTTGTAAGCGCCTCCACCGGCGAGATGAAAAAGCGGTACGGCTTTATCTATGTGGACAAGGATAACGCCGGCAGCGGCACCCTTGCCCGCAGCCGGAAGGACAGTTTTTACTGGTATAAAAAGGTCATCGCCTCGGACGGCGAGGACCTGACCTGAGCAAGCGCCCCGGCACTGTTTGCGGAACAGCAGCGCCGGGGCATAGCGTGTGAGAAGGAACCGATAACGGAGAAGAATTTATGACACCACAGATCATTGCACACCGCGGTGCTTCCTACCTTGCACCGGAAAACACCCTGACCGCCTTTAAAAAAGCCATGGAGCTGGGCGCGGACGGCGTAGAGATGGACGTACAGCAGACCATGGATGCCGGGCTTGTGATCCACCACGACTATATGATCGATCTGCACACGGATATTTCCGGCAAGATCTATGATATGACCATGGGCGATTTAAAGGAGCTGGATTTCGGCAGCTGGAAGGACGTCAGCTTTCGGGACGAGAAGATCGCTACCCTGCAGGAGGCTATGGAGCTGTGCAAACAGATGCCGGGATGCACGGTGCATCTGGAGCTGAAGGCGACCATGAATAACGACCCGGACTTTGTGCCCCGGGTGCTGGAGGTGCTGCAGCAGACGGAGATGGTGGAGCAGGTGATCCTTGTCTCCTTCAACCACGCGCTGCTGCGGCAGGCAAAGCAGCTGCTGCCGGAATTACGGGTGGGCGCGCTGGTATACGGCGAGCTGGAAAGCATGCTGCTGCCGCCGCCCATCATCTGGAAGGATCTGGGACTGACCAACGGCATGGACGACACAGAAGCCATGGACGCCGCGCTGCCGGAGGGCGAAGTTGACGAGGAAAACTGCGGCTGGATGACCCGCTGGATGAGCGACAAGGTGAGCATGCTGCGGGCAAGCTTCCCGGGTGAGAGCCTGAACGAGATCTACAAGAATCTGATGGCGCAGCGGGATCTGCCCGCCTATATCCGCAGTCTGGATTTTGTGCCGGAGTGGGTCAGCTGCGAGTACCACACTGCCTACAAGAACGCCGGCTTCATTGACGCACTGCACGAGATGGGCATCAAGGTGTCTTTATGGACAGTGGATACGGAGGATTCCGTCCGCAGCCTGCTGCGCACCAGCGCCGATGCCTACATCACCAACCGTCCCGACCGTGTGCGGGAGTGGATGGAAAAGGAGCAGGCGGCAACGGCTGCCGGCGAATAATGTTAAACAAAAACACCGGTGTGTCCGCGGGCACGCCGGTGCTTTTTGTTGTAATGCTCCGTTATTGCTGCTGTACCAGCTCGATGAACACGTTCATTTGGGGGGTCACCCATTTGTCCCGGTGGCAGAACAGCTGCCGGTGCATGATGACGGTGCAGTCCGGCACGTTCAGCCGCACCAGACGCCCCTCTGCCAGTGCGCTGCGCACGATGTATTCCGGCAAAAAGGAAAGCCCCATGCCCTGCTCCACCATCTGGCACAGCAGCGCGGCGCTGCCCAGCTCCAGATAGGGATGGATGGCAAGTCCGTGCGCCGCCATGCACTGGTCCAGCGCGTCCCGGTAGCTCATGCCCCGCTCGGTGAGCAGAAACTCCTGCCGGGGCAGAATATCCAGCGGGATAGTGCTTTCCTGCGCCAGCGGATGCTGCGGCGGTGCAATGAAGCACACCGGCTCCGGCACATCTGCCGCCAGCACCAGCGCAGGCTGCAAAAGGGGCTGATCCAGCGTATAAACAAGGTCTACCTGATTGGTGCTGAGCAGCTGCAGCATCTCGTCTGAGGAGGCTGTGTGCAGCACCAGCTCCACCTGCGGGCAGCGGGCGTGGTAGCGCTGCAGCAGCCCGGGCAAAAAGGTACTGCACACGGAATCCGCCAGTGCAATGCGCAGGCTGCCCCGCACCTGCTGGGCGGGTTGCAAGGCAGCCTGCGCCTGCTGGGCGGTTTCCAGCAGGGTGCGGGCATAGCCTAAAAAGGTCTGACCGGCATCGGTCAGGCGCACCGTCTTGCCCACGCGGTCAAACAGCGGGGTGCCCAGCTCGGCTTCCAACTGTGCAATTTGGGAGGACACCGCCGACTGCGAGTAGCCCAGCTGCCGCGCAGTGCGGGAAAAACTGTGAAGCTCGGCGATGTGCAGAAAGGTATTGACAGTCCGCAGTTCCATGAACGGCTCCTTTTATAACAGGGTGATGTCCCGCACGGTGAGCTGATCACCGTCCACGGTAAAATGCACTTCCAGCCCGGCGAACTCCATGCCGTACACCCGCTGCGGGTCGTGCTGGTAGGAGGGGCGGGGGTCGCTGGCAAGCACGCCTTGCAACGCGGCGCGGTCTGCCTCCGGCACGGTCTGCCACAGTGTCTCCGGGCAGGACACTTCCAGATGATGGGCGCGGGTCTGCCCGGTAAAGCCCTCGGCGGCGTCCGGGTGGCAGTCCGCGTAGGGGATGTAGGGCTTGATATCGTAGATGGGGGTGCCGTCCATCAGGTCGGCACCGCCCACGATGAGCACCGGCCCCACGTCCGGGCGCTGCTCAATGGCTTCCAGCTTTACGCTGGAAAGCCCCAGTGGGTTCGGGCGGAAGGGGGAGCGGGTGGCGAATACGCCCACCCGGGTGTTGCCGCCAAGGCGCGGCGGGCGCACGGTGGGGGACCAGCTTTCCCGCACTGCACCGGAAAACTGCCACACCAGCCAGATGTGGCTGAAATCCTCCAGCCCGCGCAGGGCGTCAGGATTCCGGTATTCCGGGGTAAAAACGATCTCGCCCCGCAGCTGTTCTACCAGCCCGCTCTGGCGCGGGATGCCGAACTTGGTGGGAAAGGCGGTATGGATATGGGCAATGACCTTCAGGGTCATGGCTTCAGGTGCCTGCTGCATGATGAACTCCTTGCTCAATAGATCTTTTCAATGGGGCAGTCGGCGGGGATGCCGTACCGGCTGCGAAAGGCCTGCAATTCCTGCGGGCTGCGGATCAGCTGCACCTCGGTAAAATGACCGGTGTGCAGCTCCTGAAACCCGGCTACCTGCTCTCCGGTGCAGATGCTGCACCGAAGCACCGGCTTCTGGGTGGCGGGGTCGTAGGAGGGGGATGCTTTCTTTTTGCCAAACAGAGGCTGCTCCTTTCTCTCCTTATCTTATAAGCCGCGGCAAAGCCCCACGGCCTTGCCCTCGATGTGCAGCTCCGAAAGCTGCTCTCCGGCGTAGAACATAGGCGGGCAGACGGCGGCGTTATCCGCCAGCAGCATCACGGCATCGCCCTGCCGGTGGAAGTGCTTGAGGGTGGCTTCCTCGCCCACCCGCACGGCGGCGATCTCGCCCTGCTCCACCTCGGGCTGGCAGCGGATGCAGACGATATCCCCGTTGCATATTGTGGGTGCCATGCTGTCGCCATGGCAGGTCAGGGCAAAATCCGCGTGCCACGCGGCAGGCACCCCGATATAGCACTCGATGTTCTGCTCGGCGGTGATGGGCGTGCCGCAGGCGATGGAGCCGATCAGCGGTACCTGCACCATGGCAGGCAGCGGTTCAAAGCCCGGGGGACAGGCACAGAGCGCGTCCAGCCCCAGCAGGGCGGCGGGAGTGGTCTCCAGCGCCTGCGCCAGCTCCGCGACCTTGGATTGGGGCAGATCGTTGATCCCTTTTTCCAGTTTGGTGATGGAGGAACGGGAACGGTAGCCCATGCGCCGGGCAAGCTCCTCCTGCGAAAGGCCCAGCTGCTCCCGGCGCAGACGGACATGGGTAGATAGATCGGACATGGCATTTCTCCTGTAAACTATGGGTTGTGGCGTGTGATACAGCGTTCTGTCCTGAGTATAGCAGAAAATTTCCTGAAAATCAACAATTACGGAGCGTTTTGGAAATTATGGGTTGACAGTTAATCAACAACGGGGTATACTACAACCAAAGATTGTTACAAACGCAGTGAACTACAAAAAAGGAGCGAAGCCATGGCAAACACAAATCTGATCTACACCTACATTCAGGACAGCGGCTACAAGCTGCAGTATGTAGCCAGTGTGCTGCACATCAGCAGCAACACCCTGCGGCACAAGCTGCTGGGCGAGACCCAGTTCAAGCTGGACGAGGCGGAACGGCTTTCCACCATGCTTGGCCTGACGATGGCAGAGCGGGACGCCTGCTTTTTTGATGCGGAGAACCGGTTCTCGCGCAGTGCAGTGCTGGAGCTGCCTAAAAGGGGGAAACGCCTGTGACGCCGGAGCAGCGCAATCTGACCCGGAACGCCCTGCGCAAGTACGGCGAGCGCCACTGGGCGCGCACGCCGGAAAACCGCCGCTGGCAAAGCGCCATTGATGAGGGCATCGATTACTATCAGGCGCACGACCCCATGCGGGCAGACCTGCTGCGGATGCGTTTTTTTGAGCAGCGCCCCGAGGACGAGATCCTGGAGCAGCTGCACATCGGACGCACTACCTACCAGAAGGCATTGCAGGATCTTTTAAGCACCATCGCCGTCTATGCCGCCCAGCGCGGTGCGTTCTGAACAGCAGCCGACCGTAAAAGCGGGGCTGCG
>CAVKCU010000091.1:0-6463 GCA_963654645.1 Clostridiales bacterium
CGTCAACCAGCGTCTCCATCTCGCCCAGCGTCAGGCTGCCGTCACGTCCGCAGGGAATCAGCCGCCCCTGCGTGCCAACAGGCATATAGATCATGTAGCGTTTCATGCCTTTACGTCCTTCTCTTTTCAATCCACGCACCGATGCGCTCATAGAGGGCAATCATGCGCTTGCAGTGGGCAATGCGTGCCCGGCAATACGCAACTTTGACCCTGCAGACAAGGATCTCAATGTCATCGCGCACAAGGCGCGCAGCTGCTGCGATACGCTGCACTGATATCCACCTCCTCCTGACTGGCAATGATTTCAATGGTCTTTTCCAGATCTTCCAGATCGGCGCACAGCCTGCCGCACACATCATCATAATTGATCTGCTCGCCCTTGATGGCGGCGGTGCCGGTTGTGCTGTTGATCTCCTGCGCGTGCTGGATGATGTCAACAGCCGCCATCAGGAGATTTTTACTTGATGCTTTCACGGTGCACTCCTTTTTATGTCTAGTATGCTAGACAATTATGCTAAAAAAATATCGCTCACTTTTTTGTCCAAAGCGCCTGCAATTTTGGTCAGGGTCTCCGTGGTGGTCACCGTAATGGAGCCATTTTCCAGTCCAATGATGGTTGCACGAGACACATTTGCACGCTTTGCAAGCTCTCCCTGCGTAAAACCTTTTTCCTTGCGTGCTTCTTTGATTTTAAAGGGCATCCGTTTTCACCTCCTTCGTACACACAACAGTCTAGCAGACTAGACAAAGAATGTCAAGCGAATTTGACAAAAGACTTGATTTTTTGTCTAGCAAAATGTATGATGTACTTGACACCATTACAAGAAAGGAAGGTGGTTCAACGTGATTCTGGGCGATTTGATAAAAGAGTACCGCCGAGAACATGGCTACAGTATGGATCAGTTTGCCAAAATGTCCGGGCTGAGCAAGGCATATATATCCATTCTGGAACGAAACGTAAACCCGGTAAACAACAAGCCCGTTATACCATCGCTTGAGACGATCAAAGCGGTGGCACAGGCAATCAACATGGATTTCAATGATGTGATAGCTGTGCTGGACGGGAATCAGCCTGTTTCGCTCAAAGATGAGCCGGAGATTCCGCCGGGATTTCAGCCAATGCCTACCATGACAGAGGTGCCGTTGGTTGGCCGGATCGCCTGCGGCACGCCCATCACAGCCGAGGAAAACGTGGAGCGCATGGTCTGCGTGCCTACCAAGTGGCGGGCAACGTTTACCCTGACCTGCGAGGGCAGCAGCATGGAGCCGAAGATCCATGACGGTGATCTGGTAGCCATCCGCAGCCAACCAACGGTTGAAAACGGCGAGGTTGCCGCCGTGCGGATCGATGGCGAGGCCACCCTGAAACGGGTGTATCTGCATGAGAACTTTATCGAACTGCGGGCAGAAAACCCGGATTATACCAGTATCATCCTCACCAAAGAGGAGATGAACACCGTGACCATCGAGGGCAAGGCCGTGGGGCTTTGCAGGGATATCTAAAACATGGAGGTGAGATTATGAAAGGAGTAGCCAAAATCGGCGTAGTGGCAGGCGTGATGGTTCTTTGTCTGACGGCTTGCGGTGAAAGCAGGGTTTCAGTTTCATCGGAAATTACGTCCGCTATTTCGCAACCCGCAGAAGTGTCAACGGAGTATTTCAAGTCTGATAAGGGATTGAATCATTTCTTTCAGAAGTATAATGAAATCGCTGAATATCCTTTTGAAGAGGAACAAATACAGCAGGGAAACGTAAGAACAAAGGCTTTAATCTCAACTGGCGATTTTTATATTGAGATGGTCAATAGTCAGAACGGTCTCGAAATTCTTATAGACGATGGCCCGGAAGAATCAGCGGCACTTTACCCTGTATTCCGAGATTTTTTGAAAGTCATGGATGACTCGCTTTCTGATGAACAAATTGAACAGGCATGGAACGATATCAAAGAAATTGGGACAAAATATATGTATGATGGAAACTATGCTTTAAACAGTTTGAAAATGAATTACAGCAATGTGGAATTTCAAGGTTCTCGTCAGGTGAAAGTCCATATCTACGGCCTGCAATATTCGGCATAACCAGAAGAGGAGTGCAATATTATGGGGTTGCGATTTAGAAAAAGTATAAAACTGGGAGGTCTCCGTATCAATTTTAGCAAATCTGGCATTGGGTACAGCTACGGCGTTAAAGGGCTTAGATACACGAAAACAGCTAATGGAAAGGACCGAATCACGGCCTCCATCCCGGGCACAGGTATATCCTATGTGGAGGAGGGTGCCAGAAAAAAACGAAAAGACTCAGTAAAGCAACCGGTTGCGCAGGAACCAAAGAAAAATTATCGTATTCCGTTGGTGATAAAAATACTTGCCGTTTTCTGTGGTATCGGATTTGTTGTCTATTATATGATGCAGGGGTGGGAAATGGTCACGGCGTTGTGTTCCGGTGCACTCATGGGCGGTCTGAGCTATCTTGCTCTTTCCTTTCTGTATGGAGTAGCGGCAAGTGCAGTTGGCTCCCTGCTACATAAAGACAGCTTATCCACACAGGATGATGACGTCGAAAGTAAATAAAAAGACAATTACAGTATAAAAGCTCCCCCCATAGCGATAAAGAAAAGCATGGCACTTGCGAATCGGCAGCTGGAGGAGATGAACACAGTAACGATTGAAGGCAAGGCCGTGGGGCTTTGCTGGGATATTTAAACAGGAGGACAGTATTATGGGCTTTATGGACACATTGCAAAAAGAATCTTCTTACTCGGAAGCCTCGGGCAACGCATATCAGTATGTTGTCCTTCAGGTGACGCTGAAAGAAAAGTTTATCGGCACCGGCTCCGGCAACCTGACGGAGCTGGAAAAGGTCATCAATGAGCAGGCTGCAAAAGGTTACCGGCTCCACACCATCACCACGGCCAACGGCGGCAGTAAAGGTCTGATGGGCGGCGACCGCATTCAGGCTACGATGGTCTTTGAAAAAGTGAACTGAGACAAGGGCAAAAGAAAACGCCCGCCGGGCGTGCCGGTGGGCGCGAGAAGGAATCAATATGGACGTACAGGAAAAGGAACCAGTAAATGCAATAATTTCACCTCGCAGGCCAAAACTTACAATTGAGCAGCAGGTGGAGCATCTCAAGAATAAGGGAGTTACGTTCGCTCTGTGCACAGAAGAGCAGGCGGTCTCATTTTTAAAGTACAGCACTTTCTTTTTCAAGGTCAAGGCATTTGATAAGGATTATGAAATCAATCCTAAGACCGGAAAATATTTGAATCTGGACTTTGCATATCTAATGGAGCTGTCTACGCTGGATATGCATCTCCGAAGGTTGATCTTGCATGCAACACTGGATCTTGAGCACTATCTTAAAGTTAGGCTGATTCGGGAAATAAGTGAGAACCCAAACGAGGATGGCTACAAAATAGTAGAAAGGTTTTTTAACGCATACCCGGACGTTAAAGCATCGATCGGCAACAAATCAGAGAACTCTATGTGTCGTGACCTGATTCAAAAATTACAGAAAGAGGGTTATGCAGTATGGAATTTGATAGAGGTCATCTCTTTTGGTGATCTTGTAAAACTGTGTGAGATGTACGATCAGAACACAGGAGGAAAAAACGAGGATCTGTTCCGCTGCTTGTTTGCCGTTCGTTGCTTACGAAATGCAGCAGCCCACAATAACTGTCTCTTGAATAGTATGCGGGCGCCTTATACCCGAAAAATAAAGCCGTCAAGATTTTTGACCCATTTTGCAAGCACAATTCCGGGCGTTAAGGAGACCTCTCGTGAAAAGAAGATGTCGAATCCTGTCATCCACGACTTTGTTGGATTGCTTTTTGTTTACGATAAAATCGTGACTTCTGCCAAAACGCGAGAGCACTTTGCCTCTGAAATCCACCAGTTGTTTGACGAGAGAATGGTAAAACGAAAAGAGTATTTTCAGAAAAATGAGGTCTTGGTCTCCTCATATTCTTTTGTGATGAAAGCTATCAACCAATTATATCCAATAAAAACGCAAGGCAACAATAATACATTGAAATAACACAATAGTGCATGGAATGACCTCTTGCTTTTCTGTAAAATAATACAGACGAACAAAAACACCACGTGAGTGGATATGTTTTTAGAGGGCTGGTGCATGCACCAGCCCTTATTTTTTATCTGTCCGAGTTGTTGTAAAAAGAAAAAACGCCCCCGCCGGCGGCAACCGGCAGGGCGTAAAATAAGCGGCTCGCCCTTTTGAGGTACGATCCAACGTGAACACTTGTATTGTACCACCTCCGGGTGAGCTTGTCAAAGCGTACAAAGGAGGTGTAAGCATGGGTCTACGGACTAACACCGCAGCATGGCTGCCAAACCAGCAGCGCTGGCAGATCAAAGTGCAGAAGGACGGCGTGCGCAAAACGTTTACCAGCTCTAAGCCCGGCCGCACTGGCCAGCGGGAAGCCAACGCCAAAGCAGATGCGTGGCTGGACGAGGGCATCACCAACACGCGGATCTTTGTGGAGAAGGCGTATATCGAGTGGATCGCCGGGATAAAGGAGACCACCAGCAGCTCCAATTGGCTGCCCATCGAAAGCCGGTGGAAGAAGTGGGTGCTGCCGCTGATCGGCAAAAAGAGGGTGGAAGCCCTGACAGAGCAGCAGCTGCAGGTCATCGTAAACCGGGCGTATGCCGGTGGTCTGAGCAAAAAGACCCTTACCAGCCTGTGCTGCGATCTGAGGAACTTCTGCAAATGGCTGCGCCTGAGCAGGCTGTCCACCCTGTTCCCGGAATCGCTCCATGTGCCCAAAGCCGCCCGCAGCAAGGAAAAGAAGATCCTGCAACCGGAATCCCTGAGGGCATTGTTTACCATCGACACCACCCTCTGGCGAGGAAAGCGCGTGCAGGACCCGTACATCAATGCCTATCGGTTCAGCGCGGTCACCGGTCTGCGCCCGGGAGAACTGATCGGCTTGCGCTGGGCAGACGTGCACGGCAATCAGGTGTGCATCCGCCGGGCAATCAACGTCCACGGCGAGGAGACCCGGGGCAAAAACGAGAACGCGCTGCGGGCGTTCACTCTGACCGGAACGGCAGCAGCTATCCTTGCAGATCAGCGGCTGCTGACAGGGGCAGAGGACAGCGTGTTTGATATCCAGTCGGAAAGCACCTACCGGCATTGCTGGAAGCGCTACTGTGAAGCGAACGATATCGACTACATCCCGCCGTATAATCTGCGGCACACCTTTGTGTCACTGGCAAAAACGCTCCCGGAAGGAGCCGTAAAGCCGCTGGTGGGGCACTCCCGCCAGATGGATACCTACGGCGTATATGCCCACCTGCTGCAGGGCGAGGAAGAACAGACCGCGATGGCGCTCGAAAATAAGCTGCAAAAAGTCCTGTGCAGCAAACCCGTTTTGTAACCCACTTTTAAACCCAGTGCACAGAAATGATGTTATCCGCATGGAATGCCGTCTTCAAAAATCCGCATGAATCCTAGAAAAATTGAACGGCTATCCTTCAAATGGTATAAAATGGCATTGTTCGACTCCCATCGCCTCCACTACTTAAAAGCCACCTGAAAACGTAAGTTTTTGGGTGGTTTTTTGTTATACAATAAAAGCACGGTGCAAACTGCATCGTGCTAAAAATGGGCAAACAAAAACCACGGTGCACGTGCATCGTGGTTCAAAGGGCTATCAACAGGAACGGGGAACGGTATCGAAACCGTTCCCCATCGATTGGCATTTGGCAGGCGTGGCGTTCTCCTGCATCTCTCAGGGCAAAGCCCTTGTCGTTACCAGCGGCGTGTGGCTGCCACGAAATTGACCACCTCAAATACCTATCTTATCCTATGTACAGTATAGCAGATTTACTCTTTTTTGTAAAGTATTTCGCTTTGCCGTAAGAGACGTCGGAAACGCTTTTGACTGATGTTCCACATTGTTATAATGGAGTTTTTGTATTCTGCGGGATCATCGGAGACTTTTAACCGCAAAACCACCTCTGCTGTCATTTCCGGTGTGGAGATTTGTTTGAGAACAAGAGCAGTGTGCGGGCGATTGCCGCGCAGGATATAATCTGGCTGCTGCAAAACATCAGGAATGTGAACAGCTAAACGATTATAATCTCCGGGATGTCCTTCTTCAATATGAAGAATTTGTTGTTCTGTAATAATAACTTCATCAGTTACCAGATTTTGCTCCACCACACGGTAAAGAGACAGATCAATTTTGCATACGAAATTCACTTCCGGGTTCACACCAATCTTATTTGATGTAGTAAGTATAGCATTTGCAGCTTTGTTTGTATAGTCTTTTCTCGCCGCATACGCTGCCCGCTTCTGGGCGTTGATGGCATCCTTCCGTGCTTTGTTGTCACGCCAGATCCGGCAGGATATCTGACCACAGAGCCTGCTCCTGACGCAGGGCGTCGAAGCAGCAGTCCAGATACATTTTGTTGACCGCCGCAAAAATGGTGCTGCGCA
>CAVKCU010000092.1:0-6460 GCA_963654645.1 Clostridiales bacterium
TGCTGGACGTGAAAAAGACCCCCAAGGGCTACTACGTCCACACCTGCGTGCTGGAAAGCGGCATTGTGAAGGTTGGCGATGTACTGACCGCACAGGTGGACAAGGACTACCGCATGGCTATTGCCCGCAACCACACCGCTACCCACCTGCTGCAGGCTGCCCTGCGTGAGGTGCTGGGCGACCATGTGCATCAGGCTGGTTCCTATCAGGATGCCTCCATCACCCACTTCGACTTTACCCACTTCAGCGCCGTGACCCCCGAGGAGCTGGCACGGGTGCAGAAGATCGTCAACGATAAGATCTTCGACTCCATGAACGTCACCGTGCAGGAGATGCCGGTGGAGGAAGCCAAGAAGCTGGGCGCAATGGCTCTGTTTGGCGAAAAGTACGGCAAGGTGGTCCGCGTGGTGAATATCGAGGGCTGGTCCACCGAGTTCTGCGGCGGCACCCATGTCAAGAACACCGCTCAGATCGGCGGCTTCAAGATCGTCAGCGAGTCCTCTGTGGCTGCCGGTATCCGCCGTATCGAGGCTGTCACCGGTCGCAACCTGCTGATCCGTGCAAACCTGCAGGAGGCTATGCTCCATGAGGTGGCAAACACCCTCAAGGCCAACAACGTGGCTGCTCTGCCCACCCGCGCCGAGGCTGTGATGGCTGAGAACAAGGCTATGAGCCGCGAGCTGGAGGAGATGAAGGCAAAGATCGCCGCCTCCAAGGTGGACAGCCTGTTCGACAATGCTGAGGAAGCAGACGGCGTGAAGATCGCCTCCGCATACTTTACCGGTACCACCGGTGACACTTTGCGCGGTATGTGCGACAGTATCCGCGACAAGGCCGTGAACCCCGTGGTGGCTGTTCTGGTGGGCAAGGCTGAGGATAAGATCACCATGGCTGTTACCGTGAATAAGCTGGCACAGGAAAAGGGCCTCAAGGCCGGTGTGCTGGTCAAGGAGCTGTCTGCCATCGCCGGCGGCAAGGGCGGCGGCAAGCCGGACTTTGCAATGGCCGGTCTGAAGGACGAGACCAAGATCGACGAGGCACTGGCTGCTGTGAGCGCCATCGTCAAGAAGGCTCTGGGCTAAAAAGAATCAATGCTCCGTGCCCCCGGTGCCGGGTGTGGCATCGGGGCGGCGGGCTTTTGTAGAAGCAGAAAGGAGTGTTCCCCATGGAAGATTGTCTGTTTTGCATGATCGCAGAGGGCAAGATCCCCTCTAAAAAGCTGTACGAGGATGACCAGGTAGTGGCATTCTACGACATCAACCCGCAGGCAAAGGTGCATTTCCTTGTGGTCCCCCGCAAACACATCTCCTCTGCCGCTGCGCTGACTGAGGAGGATGGTGCTCTGCTGGCTCACATCTTTACCGTCATCGCAAAGCTGGCTAAGGAGCAGGGACTGGAAAACGGCTACCGCATCATCTCCAATGTGGGCGAGGACGCAGGCCAGACCGTGAAGCATCTGCATTTCCATGTTCTGGGCGGCGAAAAACTGCCTGTCTGATTCCAATACGAAAGGGAGATTTTGATTATGGCTGAAACTTATACTCTGCACGTTGCAGGCCTGACCCGTGAGCTGACCATCTGCAAGGTGAACGACCACATGGATATTGCCGCATTCATCATGCTGGGGGATGCCGAGCTGACCGTGGCTGCCGCTGCAGAACTGCTTAAGAAGTGCCCGGATTTTGATATCCTGCTCACCGCCGAAGCCAAGGGCATTCCGCTGGCGCACGAGATGAGCCGTCAGAGCGGCAAGCCCTATATCTGCGCCCGCAAGGGTGTCAAGCTGTATATGCCGGACCCCGTTGTGGTGGAGGACCAGTCCATTACCACTGCCGGTAAGCAGAAGCTGGTCATCGACCGCAAGGAGCTGGAAAAGATGAACGGCAAGCGGGTGCTGGTGGTGGACGATGTCATCTCTACCGGCGGCTCTCTGAAGGCGCTGGACGCGCTGGCTGAAAAGACCCAGTGCACCATCGTGGGTCAGGCCGCTGTTCTGGCCGAGGGCGACGCTTCCGAGCGCAAGGATATCATCTTCCTTGAGCCGCTGCCCCTGTTCTTCCACTAAGCCGGGATGCGCCGCCCGCTCTGCGCGTTCTGCGCCGGAATGATGGGCCTTAGTTTCCTATGGACTTTTTTGCCGCAAACGGAGCTTTTTATGCCGTTTGCGGCATTTTTTGTTGCCTTTTTGCTGTTGCTCTGCATCCCGTGCCGCAGCCGTAAGCTGGCGGTCTGCCTGCTGCTGGGCGCGCTGGCTGGGCTTTGCGCGGTGCATACAACGAGCGCCCGGCTGGAGCGTGCCCGGGCAAATTACGCCGGGCGCACCGTGCTGCTGACTGCCGAGGTAGAGCGTGCGGACAGCACCTATTTTTCAGACACAGTGGACGCGACCTTGTGGGTGGAAGGCGTGAACGGCAGCCCGGCGGGCTTCCGTGCAGTCTGTGCAGAACTGCCCGCCTGCGCGGCAGGGCAGCGGGTGCAGGGCTGGTTCACGCTGCAACAACCGGACATAGAAGAGCGAACGGCGCAGTACGCAGACGGCATCGCCTTGCAGGCAGAGCCCTTGGCAGAAAAGCCGCAGATTACCGTGCTGGGCGAGAGCGGCAGTTTCCGTGCCCGCACCCACCGCTTGCAGCAAAAACTGAGCGAGGGCCTGTGCAGGGCGATGCACAGGGACACCGGCGGCGTGCTGGCTGCCATGACGGTGGGCGACCGCAGCGGGCTTTCGGCACAGATGCGCAGTGCCTACCGGGGCGCGGGGCTTTCCCATGTGCTGGTGGTCAGCGGAATGCACGTTTCCATCCTGTGCGGGGACATTTTTACCGCCCTGCATCCCCGCGGCTGGGAGCAGAGCTATCGCCGCCGCAGACGGCGTGCGGTGGGCAAAAGCCTGCTGGCGCTGGTGCTGATGGGCGTGACCGGCTTTACGCCCTCGGTGCGCCGCGCTGCCGTGGCGGTGTGGGTCAGCGCCTTGGGCGTGTGGGTGTGGGGACCGCCGGACGCCCTCACCTCGCTGGCGGCGGCAGGCATCCTGATGACCGCCGCCAACAGCTATGCGGTGTGGGATATCGGCTTTGAGCTTTCCTTTGCGGCAGTGGTAGGCACGGTGGCGGGCAACGCCTGCATCCGCCGGATGCGGGACGCCCGCGACAGGCGCTTCTGGGTCAAAGCCGGGGAGAATCTGCAAAAGCCGGTCAGGCGTCCGTGGTTCAACAGGCTGCCGGAGCGTTTGCAGGGTCTTGCAGAAAGCGCCTGCATTGCCGCCTGTGCCTCGGCGGCTACCTTCCCAGTGCTGGTGCTGCGGGGGTTGAGTGTCAGCGCATGGGCGGTGGTTTCCAGCATCGCGGTGCTGTGGATGGTGCAGCCGCTGCTTTTGCTGGGTTTGGCAGTGGCCTTTGCAGGGCTGGTGCCGTGGCTGACGCCCGTGCACGGGGCGCTCTCCCGGGCGGCAGACCTGCTCACCGGACTGCTGAACAGTTGGGCAATCTGGCTCAGCACAAAGCCCGGAGCATCCATCTACTTTGATACCGCCTATGCGGCGCTGGTCTGCCTGCTGCTGTGCGGGCTGGGGTTGCTGGCTTTCCGCTGGCGGGTGCGTCTGCGGGTGGCGGTGCCGGGCATTCTGCTGGCGGCAGCGGTCAGCATCGGGCTGGGCAACGCCCTCAGCCGGGACGTGGTGCACATCGACCTTGTGGGCAGCGCACAGGCACCTGCGGTGGTGGTTGCCCAGAACGACCGGGCAGTGGTGCTGTTCCGGGGCGGCAGCGCCGCCCAGCGTGCGGTGGAAAACCAGCTGGCACGGCGGGGCGTGCGTACCGTGGAACTGGTGGCAGACCTGCGCATGAACGCAAAAACCGCCTGTACCCTGCCCGCGCAGCAGGGCATCCGGGCAGAGCGTCTGCCTGTCAATACCAGCCGCAAGCTGCGCTGCACCCCGGCGGCAGTAGAGCTGCTGCGCACCCGGGAAGGGTGTCTGGTGCGGCTGAGCATCGGCAACCGGCAGTTTGTGACCCTGAGCGGCAAGGCAGAACTGGCACAGCCGCTGCAAACGGAGTGGCTGATCGCCACGCCGAAAAAGCCGGAGACGGTGCAGTACCAAAAGCTGTTGGCGCTGCGCAGTTACAGCTGGATGCTGCCGGAAACACAGTACACGCCCACCCTCAGCCTGCGCCGCACCGGCGGCGAAAGGTTTGAGTAATGCTTTGCAATCCGGACCGAGTGTGGTACAATACAAGGAGCATTTTATAACAGGAAAGGGGCATTTGCATGGCTACGGAAGCAAAACTCCGGCAGCTGGCCGACAAGGGCTGCCCGGTCTACTATTTTTATTCCAGCGAGCGGTATCTGGTGCGGCAGGCAGTGGCGGCGGCGGTGCGGGTGCTGTCGGCAGACAGCGACGAGGACGCCACCATCCTGGACGGTGCCGCGCCGGAGCTGGAGCAGCTTATCATGGCGGCGGGGACTATCTCGTTTTTTGGTACCCGGCGCGTGGTGGTGTTGCCAGAGCTCGACCCCGCCGCCTACGGCAGCAAGGACTTGGACGAGCTGTGCAGCACCCTTTCCAGCTTGGAAAACGCCGTGGCGGTCCTGGGCAGTGTGTTCCTGCTGGAGCGCGGCAAACTCAAGCTGGGCAAGCAGGCGCAAAAGCTGCAGGCTCAGTGCAAGGCCATCGGCTACACCGAGGAACTGGCAAAGCCCCGCCCCTTTGAACTGAAGAACCTGATGATGGAGCGCGCAAAGGCGCAGGGCACAGCCCTGCCGGACGGCGCCGCTACCGCATTGCTGGAGCGCTGCGGCGAGGACCCGTTTCTGCTGGAAAACGAGGTGGACAAACTCTGTGCCCTGTCCGGCTACCAGACCGTGAGCGCCTCCATGGTGGCAGAGATGGGCACGGTGAGCCTTGAAGCGGATGTGTTCGAGATGATCCGCATGATCACCGCCAAAAATGCCACCGGAGCCTGCAAAAAATTACAGACCCTGCTGCGGCTGCAGCAGGAGCCTATTGCCATTACGGCGGCGATGATCGGCAGCTATGTGGATCTGTACCGGGTAAAGCTTGGGGCGGCGAAGCGGAAAAATTACAGTGCGGTGCACAAAGATTTTGGCTATAAGGGCAGCGACTACCGGCTGAAGCGCTCGGCAGAGACCGCCGCCCACTACACCCTGCCCCAGCTGGAAGCCTGCCTGCAGGTGCTGCTGGAGCTGGACCAGAGCCTGAAAAGCCAGCCTGTTGCGGCGCAGACACTGCTGGAAACAGCCCTGTGCCGTCTGGCGCTGGCGGGGAGCGGAAGATGATGCAAAGCGAGATGATCCATACCGACCGGGTGCTGATCGTGGAGGGCAAGTACGATGCCGTCCGTCTGGCGCACCTGACCGATGCCATGATCCTGCTGACGGATGGCTTTGGCATTTATAAAGACAAACAGCGCCAGCAGCTGTTCCGGGCGCTGGCGCAGAAAAATGGTCTGATTTTACTTACGGATTCGGACGCGGCAGGCTTCCGCATCCGCAATTACATCACCAATATGGTGGGCGCGCAGAACGTGGTGCAGGCCTATGTGCCCGCCATCCACGGCAAGGAAAAGCGCAAGGCGCAGCCCGGCAAGGAGGGCTTACTGGGGGTAGAGGGCGTGGACGACGCCCTTGTGCGGCAGGCACTGCTGGACGCCTTGGGCGCGGAAGCCGGTGCCGCGCCGGTGCGCCCGGCGGGACGGCAGATCACCTACACCGATCTGTATGAGTGGGGGCTTTCCGGCAAGCCCGGCAGCGCCGAGCGCAAGGCCAAACTCTTGAATGCGCTGGGGCTGCCGCCGCGTCTTTCCAAAAAGGAACTGGTGGAGGCCTTCAACCGGCTGTACACTTTTGAACAACTGGACGAATTGCAGTTGAAAATTTTGCAGGAGTAAAAACTAGCCGTTTTTGCCCCACGCCTGCCGTAACAGCTCCAGCGCGTGGGTCTCCAGCCGGGAAACATAGCTGCGGCTGATGCCCAGCAGCCCGGCGGTCTCCAGCTGGGTCAGGGGCGGCTGCCCTGCCAGCCCGTACCGCAGCAGTAAGATCTGCCGCTCCCGGGCGGGCAGAGTGTCCAGCAGCTGCCGCAGCCGCCGGACATCCTCCTGCCGCTCACAGCTGTCCTCCATGCAAAAGCCGTCCTGTATCACATCCGCTAAGGTCAGCGCAGAGTCTCCGTCTGCCTCCAAGGCTTCCTGCAGGGAGACGGTCTGCCCGCTCTTGCGCTCCCGCCGGAACTGCATACGGATCTCGTTTTCAATGCAGCGGCTTGCATAAGTGGAAAACCGCGCCTTGCGTGTGGCATCAAAGGTATCTACCGCTTTCATCAGCCCGATGGTGCCGATGGAAACAAGATCCTCCTGATCGCCCGGTAGGGCGTAATATTTTTTTACGATGTGCGCCACCAGCCGCAGATTGTGGCGGATCAGCTTTTCCCGGGCGGCGGCATCCC
>CAVKCU010000093.1:0-6444 GCA_963654645.1 Clostridiales bacterium
CCATCTCGCAGATGAGCATGGAGCCGATGACGGCGTCCTTATCGCGGACGTAGGGACCTGCCAGATAGCCGTAGCTCTCCTCAAAGCCGAAGATGAAGCGGTCGACCTCACCGGCAGCTTCAAGGTTGGCGATCTGGTCGCCGATCCACTTGAAGCCGGTCAGCACATTGCGCATTTCCACGCCGTAGTGCTTTGCCACAGCGTCTGCCAGCGGGGTGGACACGATGGACTTGACTGCCACAGGATCCTTGGGCATGGTGCCCTTCTCGATGCGGCCTGCGCAGATGTAATCCAGCAGCAGAACGCCCATCTCGTTGCCGGACACCAGCTCATAGCTGCCGTCCGGGCACTTCATGGCAATGCCCACGCGGTCGGCGTCGGGGTCGGTAGCCAGCATCAGGTCGGCACCGGTCTTGGTAGCCAGCTCCAGACCCAGCTTCAGTGCCTCAAAGATCTCGGGGTTTGGGTAGGAGCAGGTGGTAAAGTAGCCGTTGGGGTACTCCTGCTCGGGCACGATGGTGATATCGGTGATGCCCATATCGTTGAGCACATGGGTCACGGGCACAAGGCCGGAGCCGTTCAGCGGGCTGTACACCAGCTTCAGACCGGCAGTCTTGCACAGACCCGGGCGCACCTGACGTGCTTCAATGGCATCGTACAGTGCCTTTTTGCAGTCGTCGCCCACAAAGCGGATCATGCCGTTCTCCACGCCCTCGGCAAAGGAGATGTACTTTGCGCCGGTGAGCACATCGGTCTTCTGGATCTCGTCGTAGACGATGGCGGCGGCGTCATCGGTCATCTGGCAGCCGTCCGGGCCGTAGGCCTTGTAGCCGTTGTACTTGGCAGGATTGTGGGAAGCGGTGACCATGATACCGGCGTTGCAGTTATAGTAACGGGTAGCAAAGCTCAGGGCGGGCACGGGCATCAGGGCATCATAGATGCGCACCTTGATGCCGTTGGCTGCCAGAACGCCTGCGGCGGTCTTGGCAAAGACATCGCTCTTCAGGCGGCTGTCGTAGCTGATCGCCACGGTCTGGGTGCCGCCCTGGGTCAGCACCCAGTTTGCCAGACCCTGCGTTGCCTGACGGACAACGTAGATGTTCATGCGGTTGGTGCCGGCACCCAGTACGCCGCGCAGACCTGCAGTGCCAAACTTCAGCGCCACAGCAAAACGGTCCTTGATCTCATCGTCATTGCCTTCGACCCTTGCCAGCTCCGGCTTCAGGTCTGCATCCTCCAGCTCCGCTGCCAGCCAGCGCTTATATTCATCCAGATACATCTTGTACACCTTACCTTTGTTTAAAGTCTTTTTCCCCTAAGTGAAACGGTTTGTGTAAACCTACTTATACTATAAACTCTTGCTCCGCTTATGTCAATTGCGTAATATGTCCGAAGTTTATGCCCTTAAACCCGGCAAATGCCACAAAAAACCGGTTCTTCCGCCATGTTCATTGCGTTTTTTGATGTATCCAGCAGCTGGTAGGGCTGGTGTACATCCTCCAGCACCTCCAGCCACTGCTCCGGTCCCACGCCGTTTTCGCACAGGTAGCGCAGCAGCTGCATCACCCGCCCAAAACTGCCTGCCGGAGCAAGCACCGTGCTGCTGCGCACCCTGCCGCCCTGCTCCCGGCGCAGCTGTGCCAGCACCCCCTGCGGGGTGGAAGCAGCGCAGTACACCAGCGTACAGGCGTGCTGCAGCCCTTCCAGCTCTGAATAGGTACGGATATAACGGCAGCATTCCCCTTTTATCATGATCTCTCGTTCTCCTTTCCATTGCATTGACAACCTTCCTGTGCTTTACTATAATGATTTCAAACAAAAGAAACTGTCGAAGCATAGCAGATATATCCATTATTTTCCACTTTTGGCACTTTTGACAAACCATGCGCCATGCAGGGAGGGACACCATGTATTCTGTGACCAACAGCTTTGGCCTGAACGGACTGCGCGGCTTTGCCGTTGCGGTGGAGGCCGATGTTTCCGGCGGGCTGCCCGCGTTTTCCATCGTCGGTCTGCCGGACTCTGCCGTGCGGGAAAGCGCCGACCGGGTGCGCGCCGCCATCAAAAACCTTGGCTTCCGCTTCCCGGACCGGCGCATCACCATCAACCTTGCCCCCGCCGATGTGCGCAAGACCGGCCCGGTGTACGATCTGCCGCTGCTTCTGGCGCTGCTGACCGCCAGCGGGCAGTTGGAGGAAGTGCCCTCCGACGCTGCCTTTCTGGGCGAGCTTGCACTGGACGGCAGTCTGCGCCCGGTATCCGGCGTGCTGCCCATGGCGCTTGCCGCTGCCGAATACGGCATCCGGGCGCTGTACGTCCCGGCGGAGAACGCCGCCGAAGCAGCCGAAGCCTGTGCCGATACCATGACCGTCTACCCCGCCCGCACCGCCCGGGAGGTGGTAGAGGCGCTGAAGGGCATCCGCCCCCTCTCCCCTGCCGCCGCCATCCCCTTTGACCCGGAGGACGCATGGCAGCAGGTGCCGGATTTTGCGGATGTGATGGGGCAGTCGCTGGCGCGGCGCGCCATGGTCATTGCCGCCGCAGGCGGGCACAACGTGCTTTTAACAGGTGCGCCCGGCACCGGTAAATCCATGCTGGCAAAGCGCCTGCCGGGCATCCTGCCGCCCCTGACCCGGGAGGAAGCGGTGGAGACCACCAAGATCTACTCCATTGCCGGGCAGCTGCCGCAGGGACGCGGACTGATCTCTGCCCGCCCCTTCCGCAGCCCGCACCACTCAGCCAGCGCTGCCGCCCTCGCCGGCGGCGGGGCGCAGTTCCGCCCGGGCGAGTGCAGCCTTGCCAACTGCGGGGTGCTGTTTTTGGACGAGCTGCCGGAGTTCTCCCGCGAGAGCTTAGAGGTGCTGCGCCAGCCGCTGGAAGACGGTCAGATCACCGTGAGCCGCGCCGCCGGAAGCGCCACCTACCCCAGCCATTTCCAGCTGGTAGCCGCCATGAACCCCTGCAAATGCGGCTACTACGGCCACCCCACCCGCGCCTGCACCTGCTCGCCCAGCGCGGTGCGGCAGTACCGCAGCCGGGTGTCCGGCCCGCTTTTGGACCGCATCGACCTGTGCGTGGAGATGGACCCCATTGCCTTTGACGAGCTGCACACCGCAGCCCCCTCCGAGAGCAGCGCAGAGCTGCGCAAGCAGGTACTTGCTGCCCGTGCCATTCAGGCCAAGCGCTACGCCACCCCGGGCTTTAAGGGGGTGCACTGCAACGCCCAGCTGAACGCCGGGCAGGTGCGGCGTATCTGCCGCATGACCCCCGGCGCCGAGCAGCTGCTGCGCAGCTCCTACGATGCGCTGGGGCTTTCTGCCCGGGCGCACGACCGCATTTTGCGGGTCGCCCGCACTGTGGCTGACCTTGCGGGCAAGACCCTGCTGGATGAGGATTCCCTGCTGGAAGCGCTGCAATATCGGGCGCAGGAAAAACTGGACGGATAATACAGCTTTGCCGACACGCACTCCTATCATGCTGAACACAGCCTGCACTGTATAATAAATAAAGAAGAAATGAGGCTTAAACACATGAAACGCGCCTACACAAACGGCATTCTTCTGGACGGCACCGAGCAGATGGAGCCGGTGCGGGGCAAGGTGCTGCTGACCGAGAACGATAAGATCACCGCCATCGTGGATGCAGGTGCAAACCTTGACGGTTACGAGGTCATCGACCTGCACGGCGGATATCTTTGCCCGGGGCTCATCAACCTGCACGTCCATCTGGCGGGCAACGGCAAACCCAGCGCAAAGCCCCGGGACAATGCAGCGCTGGTGCGCAAGATCCTGAGCAACGGGCTGACCCGCGCCATTGCATACCGGCTGGTATGCAGCTACGCCAAGCTGGAGCTGCTGGGCGGCGTGACCACCGTGCGCACTGTGGGCGGCATTGCGGACTTTGACACCCGCTGCCGGGACGACAGCGCCGCCGGAAAGGTGCTGGCACCCCGCATTCTGGCTGCAAACGAGGGCATCTCGGTGCCGGGCGGGCACATGGCAGGCTCGGTAGCAGTAGCGGCGCACAACAACGCCGAAGCGCTGGCGCAGCTAAAAAAAGCCAGCGAACAGAAGGTAGACCTCGTCAAGCTGATGATCACCGGCGGCGTGCTGGACGCCACCGAAAAGGGCACCCCCGGCGAGATGAAGATGCCGCCGGAGATGATCAAAGCCGTCTGCGATGCAGCCCACAAGCTGGGCTACACCGTTGCCGCCCATACCGAATCCCCTGCGGGCGTGAAGGCTGCACTGGAAAACGGCGTGGACTCCATTGAGCACGGCGCAAAAATGGATGAGGAGACGGTGCGTTTGTACAAAGAGCGGGGCGCGTTTCTGTGCACGACCATCTCCCCCGCACTGCCCTACGCACTGTTTGACACTGCCGTTTCGGGTGCATCGGAAAAAGACCAGTACAACGGCAAGATCGTCTTTGATGGCGTAGTCGAAAGCGCTAGGACCGCGTTGGCAAACGGCATCCCGGTGGGCTTGGGCAACGATGTGGGCTGTCCCTACATTACCCAGTACGATTTCTGGCGGGAGCTGTGCTACTTCCACAAATACTGCGGCGTGAGCAACCGTTTCGCCCTCTACACAGCCACCCTGCGCAACGCGCAGCTGGTAGGCATCGGCGATGTGACCGGCTCTATCGCACCCGGCAAGAGCGCAGATTTTATCGTGACCCGCAAAAACCCGCTGGAGGATCTGCGGGCCTTGCAGCATCTGGAACTGGTGGTCTGCCGCGGTCGTGCCGTGAAGAACCCCTCCCCCAAACGCAGAAAAGAGGTAGACGCCCTGCTGGACCCGTATCTGGCTTAAGCGATCTGCACAACACATAAAAGCGCGAGTGACCAACGTGATCACTCGCGTTTTTTGTTTGCCCTCGGGCGGCTTGCATTTTCTCTTTTCCAATGCCGACCGGTGTGGTATACTGGAAATGCAAAAACCAGAAAATGGAAGGGGTAAAGTACAGATGAACATTCGTAAGGCCGAGGAAAAAGACATTCCCAGACTGCTGGCGCTGCTGGGGCAGGTGCTGCAGATCCACGCAGAGATACGCCCGGATATTTTTATTCCCGGCACCACAAAATACACTGTCTGTGAACTGGCAGAACTTTTGAAGCAGGAGGATAAGCCCATCTACGTTGCCGTGAACGAGGAGGATGTGTGCATGGGGTATGCCTTTTGTCAGCTGAAGGAGCAGCCTTTTTCCACCAACATGGTGCCCTTCAAGTCGCTGTTCATTGACGACCTGTGCGTTGACAAGCAGGCGCGCGGACAGCACATCGGGGAAAGCCTGTTTGAATATGTAAAGCAGCAGGCAAAAGCGCTGGGCTGCTATGAGGTGACCCTGAACGTCTGGGCGGGGAACACTTCGGCAGAGCGCTTTTATGAAAAGATGGGTCTGAAAACCAAGGAGCGGCAGATGGAGTATATTCTGTAACTCGAACTCGGGCGATAAAGCGCAGTTTACGGAGGGCTGGAGCGGACATGAAAATAGAGTATAGAAGGCTCACAGAAAACGAGTTGAACGTTTTTATCGGCATGAGAATAAAGCAACTGCGAGAAGAAGGCGCAACGGAAGAAATCGATTTGACTTCTTCCCTGCTGCAATATTATACGCTCCATATAGCCGATGGCACATTTGTTTCCTGGCTTGCATTTGACGGAGACAGAATTATCGGCACAAGCGGAATGTCATTTGTTGAAAAGCCGCCTTATTTCGGATGTCCAAGCGGGAAAATAGGGTTGCTGTCCAGTATGTTTACTGCGCCAAGTTACAGAAGAAAAGGCATCGCAAGAGAATTGCTTTCCCGGGTGATAAATGATGCAAGAGCATACGGATGCGGAGTTATCCAAATAACAGCATCTGATATGGGAGTAAAGCTATATTCCAATTTTGGATTTGTTCACAATGGCAATTTTATGCAATATAAATTGTAGCTCAGCCTACTAGTTGCAGGCCAAATGAATCATGCTATATCTCCGGTGGGCAGCCGCAAAACGGCTGCCCGCTTTGTTGTAACTCAGCGAGATAAATCTGCCCGCATTGTGGTCAAAACCAAATGAGGCCAGCCCACAAACAAAAAAAATCCAACGATTTCTAACGTGAAATCGTTGGATTTAAATGGTCCAACAAGACTGGACAAATCCGAACTTTTTTCCTCCGCCGAATCAACGGTCAAGGTGTCCTCAAAACGGACGGTTTGGCTGCCATCCTTGTAGTTGAACGTAATCAGCATCCGGTCATCGTACAGGAAAATGGCATTTACAAAAATTTCAATCAGTGCTTTCCGCTGTTTTTTCTGCGAAATATCGAACTTTCTAAACTTCATCAACCAGAATCGGATGAAATCCTCATTGAAGCTTGGCTTCTTCAACTTTTCGTCTGCAATTTTTGCAGTCAGCTCATCTTTCTGGATTTCCAGCGCTTCCAGACGCTCTTTGG
>CAVKCU010000094.1:0-6396 GCA_963654645.1 Clostridiales bacterium
CAGTTACATACGATGCTGAAGGAGGAGATCGAAGATGAGGTGGTATGAATACAAGATGGAGGTCGATGACCTTGCTGCCCCGGACGATCTGAAGGCAAAGCTGCTGGCGATGACCGACACCCTGACTGCGGAGGAAAAGGCTGAGCCCATGATGGCTGCCCCTGCCCCGCAGACCGCTGCCCCCGCAGCCACCCTGAACACCGAAACCAAGAAGAAAAAGCCCATCCGCTTCCCGGTAAAGCAGCTGGGCACGCTGGCTGCCTGTCTGGCTGTGTGCGTGCTGGTGGGCTACAGCACCCTGCATCTGGGCATCGGGATGGGCAGCGCCAAAAGCAGCGCACCCGCCCTGTACGCAGCCGAAGGCGCCGCCAACAGCTCCGCTGCCTCTGTGGCATCGGACAGCTTTGCCGTCCAGCATGCCGCGCTGGACAGCGCCCCCGAGGCGGTGAATTACAGTCTGGAGGCAGACGACCGCTCTCTGGAAACGGAGTATAGCGGCACCAGCAGCACCGAGGCTGCTGCCCCTGCGGTGGACAGTGCCAAGATCATCTACACTGCCAACCTGACGCTGGAAAGCAAGGATTACGAGGCAGCACGCAGTGCGCTGGACAGCGCCCTTGCCGAGGCGGGCGGCTATCTGGAATCCAGCAGCGAGTATTCCAGCAGCGGCTCCAGCCGCTCCGTCAGCCTGACCTATCGGGTGCCGCAGGCCAGCTACCAGAGCTTTCTGGAATCTGTAGCCGCTGCCGGCAATGTGACCTACCGCAGCCAGCAGGCCGATGACGTGACCACCCAGTATATGGACGTGTCCGCGCGGCTTTCTAACCTGCAGGCACAGCGCACCCGCCTGCAGCAATTGCAGTCACAGGCCGAAAATCTTTCGGACCTATTACAGATCGAGGACTCCCTCACCGAGGTGCAGTCCCAGATCGAAAGCTGGCAGAGCCAGCTGGACTGGTACAGCGATCAGGTGCAGCAGTGCACCGTGTATATCGACCTGAACGAGGTGCAGACCTACACCCCTGCGGACGAGGGCTTCTTCTCCCGCATCGGCACTGCCTTTACCACCGGCTGGAGCAGCTTTGTAAGCGGTCTGCAGCAGCTTGTGGTGGCACTGACCTCGGTCTGGCCGCTGGCAGTGCTGGCGTGCGCCGCCGTTGCCGCGGCGCTTGCATGGCGCAGAAAGAGCAGCAAAAAGCAGCAGTAAAAGTTTTTTCGAAAAGGGGTTGACATTCTGCCCGTCCTGTGGTATTATACTTGAGCAGTCAGCGAGAACCGCTGAAATGCAAAAAGTAAATATCGCGGGGTGGAGCAGTCTGGTAGCTCGTCGGGCTCATAACCCGAAGGTCGTTGGTTCAAATCCGGCCCCCGCAACCACCAAACAGGTTGAATTTACAAAATTCAACCTGTTTTTTGTATTCTCATATTATACCAAAAGGGATACCAGAGCATCCGCAGATGTTCCGGTATCCCTTTTATGCTGTAATTCAGGTACTCAGCCCTGCTGTATTGAAATCGTTTTTACGGCTCGATCACATTGAAGGTCTTTTCAAACTTGGACGCATACGCCAGCAGACGCTTCAGGGCAGTGGTATCGCCGCTTACCTGCACCTGACCGGCCTGCAGCCCCTGCATCAGGGCAAAGAGCTGCAGCCGCTTGCAGGTGACCGTGGCCTGCGCATCCGGGCGGTTCTCTCCCGGATAGGACAGCAAAATGCCGTTTTTCCGGGTCACATAGAACTTTTCGTTCACATCCGTCACGATCAGGTTCAGCGTTACATCGTCGTTCTGGGCGGCGTTGGCGTCAGTCAGAATGGCAATGTAATCCAGCAGCATATCCACGGTCATCTCCTTCATGGCGGAGCCCAGACCATTGGCGGTGCGTGCCAGACCGGACAGGTTGCCCTTGCGCAGCTCGGCAGCGCCCATCAGGTAGGCGTTGCGCCATGCGCCGGACTCTGCCTGATAGCCCAGCTGCTCCAGTGCATCGGCGCACAGGTTGCGCGCCTTCTGGTTGGACGGGTCTGCATAGACCAGCTCCTTGGTGATCTGCGCCACCCACTGATATTCGCCCTTTGCATAGTCCTTTTTCGCCTTGCAGAGCACCAGCTCCGTGCTGCCCAGATATTCCACCAGCTTCTTGGCGGTATCGCTGGGCGGGAGCGGGTTCAGGTTGACCGGGTTTGCATCGTACCAGCCCAGATACTTCTGGTAGACCGCCTTGGCGTTGTGCGCCAGTGTGCCGTAATACGGCCGGGTGTACCAGACCTTTTCCAGCTTTTCGGGCAGGGTGAGCATGGCGGAGATCTCGTTTGCGGTATACCCCTGATTCATGTAATGCAGGGTCTGGTCGTGGATAAACTTATAGATGGCTGCCGTGTTCAGCAGATACTCGTGGATCTCCTCGCCCCAGTGCGGCCAGTTATGGCTCTGGAACACCACATCGGTCTTGCTGCAGAAGCGCTGATCCGCCTCGATGATGTACTTTGCCCAATCGTTGGCATCGCGCACCTCTGCGCCGCGCAGGGTGTACAGATTATGCAGCGTGCCGGTGCAGTTTTCCGCCATCCAGAGGGCGCGGTATTTCGGGAAATAGGCGTTCATCTCGGCAGGGGCTTCGGTGCCGGGGGTCAGCTGGAATTCGATCTCCAGTCCGTCGATGGTCAGCTTTGGAACATCTTCCCCGATCTCGTAGGTGGGAGCGATGAGGGCCACCGTACCGGTGGACTGTCCCATGCCGATGCCCACGCTCAGCGCGCCCTTTTCGCCCTTGTTGAGCACCGTGCCGTACTGGAACTGTGCGCGCCGCGCCATGGCGATGCCTGCATAGACATTCTCGCTGATGGCGTGCTTCAAAAAGCCCGCCGGCGCAAGCACAAGGGTCTTGCCGGAAGCCAGCTGCTTTTTTAGCGAAAGCGTTGCATCCGCCACCTGCTCCCGGGTGATAACGCCCTCCACGCCGCCGAAGTGATCCACGTGGGAGTGGCTGTACAGCACCGCCTTGATGTCCAGCGGACCGAAGCGCTCCTCCATCAGCTCCTTGGCTGCCTTCATGTTTTCCTTGCACATCAGCACATCAAACACGATCCAGCCGTGGTCGGTGCGGATAAAGGTCGTATTGGCCATATCAAAGCCGCGCACCTGATAGATGCCGTCACATACTTCAAACAGACCGGCTTTGGCGTTGAGTTGGGTATTCCGCCACAGGCTGGGGTTTACAGTGTCCGGAGCATCCCGGTCCAAATCGCCGTAGCTCAGCAGATCCCATGAAGATCTGTTATCCTCACCATCGATGATCTTGCCTTCCGCGTTGTCCAACCAGCCGCGCTCGGCGTTGGCAAACTCCCGCCGGTCGGAAAAATCCAGCGTTTCATACCATTCGGCGTTCTTTTCTGCTGTGATCGCCGTTGCTTCCTCCGTCTCGCCCGGCTGGGCGGGATCCTTGAAAATATCTGTGATAAAATTCAGACCGTTTTCCGCGGTATTTTCCGCAGCATGGGCAGACAGAGATGCGCCGCACGCCAGCATTGCAGCAGCCGAAGCAGAGATAAAATTCCGACGGGTCATTTTTATAGTAGGTTCCTCCTTATTACAAAATTACAGATCAGTTTGCGCGGACGACCGGCGGCTGCCAATCCTCCAGTGCAGCAGTATCCGGTTTATAGATTCGGAGGAAGAGGTGGAAATCTCCCTCCCCTACCGGCAGCCAATTGGTCGTATCCTCCGGTGCTTCTTTGGAAAGGACGATATCGATCGACCCGTCCGGGTTGCGGTGCAGCCCGGAACGGTCGTTGACGCAGTATCGGTCAATGGCGTTATCAATGAGGAAATCGTCCTCGCCGTAGGCGGTCACCGACCAGAAGCCCTTTTCCTTCGTAGGAGGCTCTGCCTCTATGTGCAGCGTATAGGTCTTTTTGCCGGTCAGGACTGCGCCGGTGCTGTCCACATCCGTTTTGGGGTAGATGGCAACATCCGTGGTGTTGGCACCCAGCCCCCGCAGCGCCACCATGGTACGGTAGGTATACGCCGTGCCAAAGTTGCCGATGGGGTCGCCGTAATAGGTCCACTGTCCCATCTGGCGCGTATAGTTCTCGGATTCGCTCTGCAGCTTTTTCTTCATTTGAAGCAGCATCAGCTTCCAGCGCAGCCCGCTGAACAGACCCAGCGCCTTGTCATCGAACTTCTCGCCGGGGCCGACGTGCAGTGCTGCAAGCTCCCGGAGCACCGGAGCATCTGCCGCAGCGGGCGGGTTTGTTTGCATCAGCTGGTTTGCAGTGTCAAAAAACGCCTGCGGAGACATCGAAAGCACCTTTTGCACCGGCACAAAGTCGTTTTCCGGCGAATAACTGCCCTCCGGCGCAACCGCCAGCCCCGCCGGATAGGCCGACAGCGGCATCAGCTGCATCTTATCCTGGATTGCCCGGACGTTGGGCAGATCCTCCTGCCCGGAAAGCACGATGCGGGCGATGGTCCAGACCATAGTGGTAGGCACATCGATCCGCTGCACCCCTTCCGGCAGTTCGCCCTGCCAGTCTGCACGGGTGATGGCATAAAGCCCCGGTGCTTCCAGCACGGCAGCGGTGTTGGTCCACGCATCCAGCACCTGTACGTTAAAAAAGCGGTCGGTCTGCGGCACACCATAGATCATCGGTTCTGCGCCGACATCCAGAAACGCCTGCGTATAGACGGTATCCACATTCGGTGTTACCACTACACGGGTCGTGGCATTCGCCAGCTTTTTCGCATGGATGAACTGGTTGATGGGTGCCTTATCGCTTGTAGCCGTGCGGGTATTCGTAGAAAACGTCCGGGTGGCATCCATGATCACCAGCGGAAAGGCATACAGATACGCCTGCTCCAGAAGATCCTGTGTCCCCATCGCCTGCTGCGCTGCGGCAGCTTTCTCTACGGGCAAAAGTGTAGCTGCGCAGACCGCCGCAGCCGCAGTGGAAACGTTCAAAAATTCACGGCGGGTCATTTTCATAACATGAAACCTCCTGTCATGCTTTTTTGCTTGATGCACTTCATGCGCCTTATGCCTTATGGAAAAAACATTTGGCTCTCTGTGTTCAAGATACATGGAGAATGATTAAAAGTCAATGATTTTTGCATTTTTCGTAATAAAAATGTAGGCTTCAACAAAAATGCCCGATAAAGTTTGACGGAAACGCTATCAAAATCTTGCGTCCCGCACGATAGTGTGCTATACTAAGCGCATCAATCGACAAAGGAGCACAGCGATGAGCGATCTGCATGAATGGCTTCAAAAAAATGACCTTTGCCCGGAAAACATTTTGTATCTTTACCGCAGCGACCGCAAAACGGTCGTTCACCGCATGGACGGCGAGGAGGCAGCACTGTATGCACCGCTGCACAGCGTTTTGTCTGTGCTGCCGGAGGATCTGTTCCTGAACATCAGCAAGGGTATTGCAGTATGCCGCAGCCAGATCGTAAACATCAGCAATGACGGTATCTATACCATGTCTGACGGTCGCACCTTTCAGGGGCGCAAGCGCGGGATGAGCGACCATCGTCGCCTGCGTGCAGAGATCGGGCTGGCAGACACACAGCCCCGCCGTATGAGCATGAGCCTGCTGGAAAAATGCAGCCTGCTGGACGATATGCCGCTGGCGTTCTGCGTCATCGAGCTGGTATTCAACGAAGCCGGGCATGGCGTGGATTTTATCTTCCGCTACTGCAACGCGGAGATGGCAAATATCGAAGGCGTGCCGGTGGAAGAAATGCTGGACCGCTCTTTTTACGAGGTGTTCCCCAACGGGGATAAAAAGTGGCTTGTATCGTATGCAGATGTGGCGTTGAACGGCACAAAGCATACCCTCCACGATTACAGCCCGGAGGTAGACAAATACCTGACCATCCATTGTTACCAGCCTGAACCGGGGTATTGCGCCTGCGTGCTGCAGACCATAGACCCCTGACTTTGCAAAAGGTTTTTCAGCCGCAAAAGCTCCCGTTATTTTTATAAGCAGTAAAAACGGCATCCGGGTCGTATTTCTATAACCCAGCTGCCGTTTCTTCATTTTTTGGTGGTCAGTGTATCGCTCGCCAATCTGCTGCACAAACGCGAACATTTGAAAAGCGCCGCTTTCGGCATCTTGCAAGAAAAAGCAAGGAAAGCTTTGGTAAAAAGAGAGAGCGCTGGACAGTGCCAGCCCTCTTGACAAGATTCACGTGAAGCTAAAAAATACTTCTGCCGGTTTGAGTTATAATATTCGACATTTTTGCTGGTTCATGGTACACTACATCCAATCCATACAAGTCAGTTGGAGGTGGTTGTGTTGCTTTCCCTGTACTTAGCTGTTCTTGACGATCAAAGCAATGAAGAACAATTTATAGATGTATATAATACCTACAAGCGGCTGGTCTACCATACCG
>CAVKCU010000095.1:0-6324 GCA_963654645.1 Clostridiales bacterium
TATGGACGCTGAGCTTGGTGGTGTCGAAATCAAAGACGGAATCGCCGTTGCACAGCTCCTTGCCAAAGGCGTAGTAGCCGCCCACGGCGTTGATCTCCTCGCGGGCGTACTCGGCAATATCTGCCACCTGATGGAACACCTGCCGTCCCCGCAGCGCCAGATTGCGGCGGGAGATATCCAGACTGGACATCAGCAGATAGCTGCCGGAGGTGGTCTGGGTCAGGTTGATGATCTGACGCACATAGCCCGGGTGCACGTTGGGGCCGATGAGCAGCAGGCTGGACTGGGTCAGGCTGCCGCCGCTCTTGTGCATGGACACCGAGGCCATATCCGCGCCCGCCGCCATGGCAGACACCGGCAGACCGCCGCCAAAGTAGAAGTGGGTGCCGTGGGCTTCATCCGCAAGGCAGAGCATCCCGGCGTCGTGCGCCATTTTTACGATGGCACGCAGGTCGGAGCAAATGCCGTAGTAGGTGGGGTTATTCACCAGCACAGCCACGGCGTTGGGGTGCTCCTTGATGGCCTTTGCCACCTGCTCCCGCTTCATGCCCAGCGAGATGCCCAAGCGCTTATCCACCTCGGGGTTCACGTACACCGGCACCGCGCCGCACAGCACCAGCGCGTTCAGCACGCTGCGGTGCACGTTGCGGGGCAGAATGATCTCATCGCCCCGCTTGCAGGCGGTAAGCACCATGCTCTGCACACTGCTGGTGGTGCCGCCCACCATTAAAAAGGCGTGTGCTGCGCCAAAGGCATCGGCAGCAAGCTCCTCGGCTTCCCGGATGACCGACACCGGGTGGCAGAGGTTATCCAGCGGCTTCATGCTGTTCACGTCCACGCCCACGCACTGCTGCCCCAGAAAAGCGGTCAGCTCCGGGTTGCCGCGGCCCCGCTTGTGACCGGGCACGTCAAAGGGCACCACCCGCATCTGCCGGAACCGCTCCAGCGCCTCGTAGATGGGCGCACGGCGCTGGTCCAGCCGGGAACGCGCTTTGTTCTCGTTCATCTTTTCCTCCGTCCCTGTTTCCCTTTTTGCACAATAAAAAAGCGCAGGTACTGCACAAATATGCAGACCTGCGCTTGGAAAAGCTTTTTCCGCGCTGATAAAGCACCCAGCCGAAAGTGCCGGTGCTGCGCGTTATTCGCGATCCAAAAAGACGGGATGATGAGAGTCTATATAGCAACTACACTTTTACTACTCTTATTGACCGTTTCACAAGTCTGCGCATAGGCTGCGCAATTTCATGGTTGTAAAGGAACCAACTTATAAAATTTGAGCTTCGAACTCAATCAATAATGGCAGCTTGCGCCGCCGGTCGGCAGTGGACCCGGCTGTCCGTATGGCCTTAGCCCCGTTGGGCGGTCCCGAGTAAATTGCTTTGAAAAGACTCTGCAACGCGTTGTCTCTCAAAATCATCAAAAGAATAACATGATTCGCCTTTTCTGTCAACTAAAACTTTTTGGCAGGCAGCCTTTCCCATGCAGAAAAAGCTGTTTTGTGCAAAAGCGCCCCGCTGAACCCGTAAAAAGGACAGCCGCACCGTTTGGTGCAGCTGTCCTTCGCTCTGGTTATTCTGCGCTGTATGCGCTGCCCATGATCCACGGGTTATCTGCGGAATATTTTGCGTGGTTGCGCAGGTAAGTCACCCATGCACCGTAGCCGTTGCCAGCCGAAAGGTGCACGCCGTCCGGTGCGGCGATCATCTCTTTCAGGTTGTCCTCGCCGTCAGCCAGTGCTTCCCACAGGTCCAGATAAACGCAGCCCTTGCTGGCAGCCAGCTGTGCCAGCTGCTCGTTGACGCCGCGCAGCACGTCCGAAGCAAGCCCCGGCTTTTTTTCCGCTGCCGCGGGCCGTACCGGCGGGATGGACTGCACATAAATAATGCAGTCCTCCCCCAGCGTCTGGCGCAGCTCGTCCAGCATCTGTCCGTAGTATGCCAGAAAACGGTCCGCGGCGCCCAAGGTTGTCAGGGTGTTGGTACCCAGCAGGATATACAGCTTTTTGGGCTGCGCCGCTGCCAGCACATCCAGTGCCACCTCCTGCCCGCGGGTGGGGCTCTTGACGGCGGCGCGGTTGACGATGGCGTCCGGTCCCACGCCCGTATAGCCGCAGATCAGTGCGCCGCTCAGATTGATCTGATAATCCGAGAAGCCCACCGTCAGACTATCGCCCAGAAAGGCAGCGTCCGAAAAATAGCTCAGGTCCACCTGACCGCAGGCAGGCTGCCGGATGGCACCGGCGTCATACGCCTTAATGGTATAGGCGCCGTCGGTCTGTCGGGCAGGGCCGAAGCTTTCCAGCTGCACCGCCTGTGCCGTGCCGCTGTCCCCTGCCGTACTCTCGCTGCCGGAGTCCGTCTCGCCCTGCATGGGCAGCGGCGCCAGAATGTTCTGCGCAATGCCGCCCGCGCTGGTCTGCGGGGTGCTGTCCTCCGCCGCTGTGCCCTTTTCCAGAATGGCGGTCACCGCATAAGCGACCAGCAGGATGACCACAATGACCCCCGCCAGCCGCAGCTTGCCGCTGATGCCCCCGCCCGCGCGCCGCCGGGGTGCCGAATGATACTCGTGTGAAATGCCCATAATCTCTGTCCAGCTTTCTGCAATTATCCCAACAGGCAGGTACTTCTGCCCGGTAATTTTGGAGTGCGCACCCATTTTATCATATTTTTTTTGCCTGCGCAACCAATTAGGTCTTGCATACAACAGGCAAAACGGGTACAATAGGATTGCAGCTTATTTTGCACATTTTACAAAAAGCGAATACACAAGCTGCAAATATTTTTGTGTCAGTTGCGGCAGGCGGCTGTTTTGCCGTCCCGGTCTGTTAGCAGTGCAGGGCCGACAGACCACTTTACCGGACGGTGCGGAAAGCCGTTTGCCCGGCAGCGACACATTTTAAATGATCTGAAGGAGGTTTCCATGGCCAAGAATATCATCATTGGTCAGAGCGGCGGCCCTACCGCCGTGATCAACTCCAGCCTTGCAGGCGTATACAAAGCCGCCCGCAGTCTGGGTGCAGACAAGGTGTACGGCATGAAGTACGGCATCGAAGGTCTGCTCAAGGAGGAGCTGCTGGAGCTCAACATCCTGCTGGACGACCGCATGAGCATCGAGCTGCTCAAGCGCACCCCGTCCAGCTATCTGGGCAGCTGCCGTTTCAAGCTGCCCGACCCGGACACCGATGCCACCCCGTTCGTCAAGCTGTTCACCCTGTTTGATAAGTACGATATCTGCGCTGTGTTCTACATCGGCGGCAACGACTCGATGGATACCATCGCAAAGCTGTCCCGCTACGGGCAGCGGGTGGGCAGCAGCGTGCGGTTCATCGGTGTGCCCAAGACCATCGACAACGACCTGTGCCTTACCGACCACACCCCCGGCTACGGCTCCGCTGCAAAGTACATTGCTACCATCTTAAAAGAAGTCATCCGCGACTCCTCGGTGTACAACATCCGCAGCGTGACGGTAGCCGAGATCATGGGCCGCCACGCAGGCTGGCTGGCAGGTGCGGCCTGTCTGGCAGGCGGCGAGGACTGCGAAGGTCCCGACCTGATCCTGCTGCCGGAAGTCCCCTTTGATCAGGACAAGTTCCTTGCCCGGGTGGACGAGCTGCAGCGGGTGAAGTCCAACGTTATCATTGCCGCCAGCGAGGGCGTAAAGACGGCGGACGGCACCTATCTGTGCGATCTGGTGTCCACTGCCGGGCAGCTGGACGCCTTTGGTCACAAGGCCATCCTCAGCGGCACCAGCCGTTACCTCTCTGAACTCATCCACGACAAGCTGCAGTGCAAGAGCCGCGCCATCGAGTTCTCCACCCTGCAGCGCTGCGCCAGCCATCTGGCCAGCCGCACGGATGTGAACGAGGCCTATGCTGTTGGCGGCGCTGCCGCCACTGCTGCCTTTGCCGGCGAGAGCGGTCGCATGATCGCCCTCAAGCGGGTTTCCAACTATCCGTACCAGTGCATCACCGAGTCTGTGGATGTGCAGCAGGTGGCAAATCTGGAAAAGAAGGTCCCGCTGGAATGGATCGCTCCGGACGGGATGCAGGTGACCGAAGCCTTTGAGGAGTACGCCCGTCCGCTGATCCTGGACGAGGTGACCCCCGTGTATGTGAACGGTACCCCCCGCCACATCCGTCTGTGATCCCCCTTTCCCTTCCGCGTCTGTTTTCGTGCGACTGCACGTTTTTATAGCCGAAACAGAAAAAACAAAAAAGGAGAAATCATCATGGGAAAAAATGCAATCGTTGGTCAGTCCGGCGGCCCCACCTCTGTCATCAATGCCAGTCTGGCGGGTGTCTTTGAAAGCTGCAAGAACCGCGGCGCAGACATCGTGTACGGTATGTGCAACGGTGTTGCCGGTCTGCTGGAGGAGCGGGTGGTGGATCTTTCCACCGTACTGACGGACGATCTGGACATCGAGCTGCTCAAGCGCACCCCGTCCAGCTTCCTCGGCAGCTGCCGCTACAAGCTGCCGGACTGGCATGAGGACGAGGCCGTCTACAAAAAGCTGTTCGCCATTCTGGAAAAGCTGAACATCGGCTACTTCTTCTACATCGGCGGCAACGACTCCATGGACACCATCGGCAAGCTGGCAGATTACGGCGCGCGCATCCAGAGCGACATCCGCTTTATGGGCGTGCCCAAGACCATCGACAACGACCTGATGGTCACCGACCACACCCCCGGCTACGGCTCTGCCGCCAAGTACATCGGCGTTGTGATGAAGGAGATCATCCGCGACGCTACCGTGTACGGCACCAAGTACGTTACCGTGGTGGAGATCATGGGCCGCAACGCCGGCTGGCTGACCGCCGCCGCCGCACTTGCTAAGAGTGACGATTGCGAGGGCGTGGACATGATCTGCCTGCCCGAGGTTCCCTTCAATGTGGAGCGCTTTGTGGAAAAGGTGCGCGTGATGCAGGAAAAGAAGCCCAGCATCGTCATTGCCGTGTCCGAGGGCGTAAAGCTGGAGGACGGCCGCTATGTCTGCGAGCTGGCTGACGATGTGCACGCAGTGGACGCCTTCGGTCACAAGGCACTGACCGGTACCGCACGGTATCTGGCTAACGTGGTGGCACGCAATCTGGACACCAAGACCCGCTGCATCGAGCTTTCCACCCTGCAGCGCTGCGCCGGTCACCTGACCAGCCGCACCGACATCACCGAGGCCTATCAGGTGGGCGGTGCCGCCGCCAAGGCAGCCTTTGAGGGTGTTACCGGTCAGATGGTGGCGCTGAAGCGCATCTCCAACAATCCCTACCAGTGCACCACCGAGCTGCACCCCATCAGCGAAGTTGCCAACCTGGAAAAGAAGGTCCCCATGAGCTGGATGAACAATAATCACACCCAGATGACCGAGGACTTTTTGGACTACGCCCGTCCCCTGATTCAGGCCGAGCTGACCCCGCTGTATATTGCCGGTCTGCCGCACCATATCTACATGAAGAACCAGAAGTGATCTTCTCCTGATCTGTTTTTGTCAGGCTGAAAAGCCCTCCCGCCCGGACGCTGCAAAGCAAACCGGACGGGAGGGCTTTTGTGTTTGCTGCATTTATTTCTTATTTTTTTTGCGCCCAGCCCAAATTATGGGTTGACAAATGGCGCTTTCAGTGGTAACATATATAGGCAGTCCACGCGGCTGTAAAAAGAATATGGGCGTGTTCCCGAGTGGCCAATGGGGACAGACTGTAAATCTGCTGCTTTCAGCTTCGGTGGTTCGAATCCACCCGCGCCCACCAAGAACTCCGGTATCCAATGGGTACCGGAGCTTCTGTTTTATCTGCCTCACAAAAGGGGTTGCAAGGGTGGATTCGAACAGCATCGACCCGCCGAACAGTCCGGCGAGGAAAAAAGCCCCTGCGGGGCTTTTTTAGATGCGCGGCTCGCGACATCCACCCGCGCCCACCAAAAAAACCAGCGTAGAAATTACGCTGGTTTTTGTTTTACCCTGCATCTCAAGTTTCACCCTCAAGGGTGAATTCGAACAGCATCGGCTTATTCCCTCTCCCCTCGCAGATATTGCATCTATCTCCAACCTGTGATACCATACAGGTAACTAAAACGATACATCCGGAGGACTTTTCCATGATCTATGATACCCTGAACAATCTGCCCAACTATCTGGGCGTAAGCGACAATCTGGACACTGTCATTGAGTACATCATGGCGCGGGATATCACCACCCTGCCCGCCGGGCGCACCCGCATCGACGGAGACAAGGCAGTTGTCACCGTGAGCACTGTCACGCCCCAGACATCCGACAAGGCACTGTTCCAGCGCCACGACAACCACATCACGCTGGAGACCGATCTGGACGGCAGCG
>CAVKCU010000096.1:0-6321 GCA_963654645.1 Clostridiales bacterium
ATAATAAGAACTTCCGCTTTACCATGACCACCAACGGCGTGCTGATCGATGATGACGTCATCGACTTCTGCAACAAGGAGTGCCACAACGTGGTGCTGAGTCTGGACGGACGCAAAGAGGTCAACGACCGCTTCCGCGTGGACTGCGCAGGCAACGGCAGCTACGACCGCATCGTGCCCAAGTTCCAGGAGTTCGTCAAGAAGCGCGGCGACAAGAACTACTATATGCGCGGCACCTATACCCACTATAACACCGACTTCACCAACGATATCTTCCACATGGCAGACCTTGGCTTTACCGAGCTGAGCATGGAGCCGGTGGTCTGCGACCCCAGCGACCCCAGCGCCCTGACCGAGGCGGATCTGCCCATCCTGAAGGAGCAGTACGAGATCCTTGCCAAGGAGATGATCAAGCGCGACCGCGAGGGCAGAGGTTTTACCTTCTACCACTACATGATCGACCTGACCGGCGGTCCCTGCATCTATAAGCGCATCTCCGGCTGCGGCTCCGGCACCGAGTACATGGCTGTTACCCCTTGGGGCGACCTGTACCCCTGCCACCAGTTCGTGGGTGACCCCAAGTACCTGCTGGGCGATATCTGGAAGGGCGTTACCAACACCGCCGTGCGGGACGAGTTCAAGCACTGCAATGCCTACGCCCGCAAGGAGTGTCAGGACTGCTGGGCAAAGTTGTACTGCTCCGGCGGCTGCGCTGCCAACTCCTACCATGCCACCGGCAGCATTACCGGCGTGTACGAGTACGGCTGCGAGCTGTTCAAAAAGCGCATGGAGTGCGCCATCATGATCAAGGTTGCCGAGAATCAGGAGCTGGCTGCCAAGGGCATCGAGGTGCCCATTGAGCTGGGCTCCACCTGCAACGCCTGCGCCGACGGCGAAGCCTGCGAATGAACATGACCACCCCCATCGTGGATTTTGTGCGCAGCTATGCGCAGTCCGGCACTGCCCGGCTGCACATGCCCGGGCACAAGGGGCAGAGCCGCTTAGGCTTTGAGCCGCTGGACATCACCGAGATCCGCGGCGCGGACGAGCTTTACGCGCCGGAGGGCATTATTGCCGAGAGCGAAGCCAACGCCACCCGGCTGTTCGGCACGGCGCACAGCTATTACAGCACCGAGGGCTCGTCCCAGTGCATCCGCGCCATGCTGTTTCTGGCGCTGCGAGGCGCACCGCAAAGCGGCAGGCGCCCGGTACTGCTGGCTGCCCGCAACGCCCACAAGGTGCTGCTGTACGCGGCGGCACTGCTGGATTTTGATATCTGCTGGCTCTGGCCGTCTGCACAGGCAGAGGGCGCACTGTGCAGCTGCCCGGTCACAGCCGAGGCGCTTGCCGAGGCTTTGCACACGCTGGCGCAGCAGGGAAACACCCCCTTTGGCGTATACGTCACCAGCCCGGATTATCTGGGCGGTGTGCAGGATATCCCGGCGCTGGCGGCAGTCTGCCGGGCGCAGGGCGTGCCCCTGCTGGTGGATAACGCCCACGGAGCCTACCTGCGCTTTCTGCCGCAGAACTGCCACCCCATCGCGCAGGGCGCGGCGATGTGCTGCGACTCTGCCCACAAGACCCTGCCGGTAGTCACCGGCGGTGCGTACCTGCATCTAGGGCATGATGCCCCCGTGCGGGACGAAGCGGCTGTGCGGGGCGCGCTGGCGCTGTTCGGCTCCACCAGCCCCTCTTACCTCATTTTGCAATCGCTGGATGTCTGCAACGCGGTGCTGGCAGGGGACTACCCCCGGCGGCTGGCGCAGTGCTGCGCCGCGCTGGAAGGGATGCGCCGCAGCCTGAACAAGGCCGCAGCGGCGCGGCAGTGCCCGGTGCCGTTGGCAGTTGCCGGTGCGCAGCAGGAGCCGATGAAGCTCACACTGGACGCCGCCGCCCTTGGCTGCACCGGCACAGCACTTGCAGAAGCTTTGCGCTGCGCACAGATGGAGTGCGAGTACGCAGACCCCCGCTATGTGGTGCTGATGTTCACCCCGGAAAACCCGCCGCAGGACTACACGCGCCTGCAAACGGCGTTGGAACAGCTTCTGGCTGCGGTGCCCGCCGGGCTGCCCCGCCCCGAGAACCGGGCAGGGGAGTTTGCCGCCTTGCAGCAGCAGGCGGTGCAGCGCTGCACCATCCGGCAGGCGGTGCTGGGCGCACAGGTGCGCATCCCGGTGCACAAGGCGCTGGGGCGGGTGTGCGCTATGCCTACGGTATCCTGCCCGCCCGCCATCCCTGTGGCGGTCAGCGGCGAGGAGATCACCCCAGCAGCCATCACCCTGATGCAGCGCTACGGCATCGAGGAACTCTCGGTGCTGCGATAAAGAATATTGATATTTACCCCTTCAGCCGCCTGCGGCGACAGCTTCCCCAAGGGGACGCCTTATGGATGTGCCGGAAAGTTGTCAGTTGCTACAAAAGCCGTCCCCTTGGGGAAGGTGGCTGCGACCAACGGGAGCAGACGGAAGGGGTAAGTAGGCTGAAAATAAACGACCCACTGCATAAGGCTTGCAGTGGGTCGTTTGCGTATCATAGACTAAATATCCGTCCGGGGTGTTGCGCACATCTCCCAGAAGTGCAGTTCATGCTCCGAGCAGGCGCGGAAAATTTCGCGGCAATGGGCGGCGCGCTCCGGCGAAAGGCCGGTGCAGGCTGCTTCGGCGCGTTCTGCCCATGCGCGGCAGGCAGCATCATAGCCGGGGCCGGCGTAGTCCAGCACCAGTGCGCCGTAGTAGGTGTCCTTTACGGCGGGAGAGCGCTTCAAAAGCTTCTGGAACAGCCAGCCGTAGCTCAGCATACAGGGCAGACATGCCATCAGGCACTCAGCTTCCCCTTCACCGTTGCGGGCGGCATCGATCATGCAGTTCAGATAGGCGCGGTTCTCCGGGCGCAGGGGCAGGGACTGGATATCGGCTTCCCGCAGACCGTATTGTTCCAGATACCGCAGCCGGGTCAGGTCCTCGTTCTCCTGCACGAAGGACAGCAGGGAATAGTAGGTGCGCATGGCTGCCATGGTGGTGGCTTTGGTCATGCCCCACGCAAAAATTTTGGCGTACTCCCGCAGATACAGGCTGTCCTCCACAAGGTAGCTTTTAAAGCAGTCCTCGCTCAGGGTGCCGTTTTCCATCTTTTGCAGGAACTCGGTCTGCAAACACTGCTCCCACACAGGCAGGTCGGTCTGCACCAGTGCCGAGACAAAGGGCAGCTCAGTCACGGACAAAATCTCCCTTCAGGTTGAAGGTGTGGTCCATGGGGCCGGAACCCTTGCCCAGATCCAGCATGGCGGACAGACAGCCGGAAATGTACGCCTTGGCGCGTTCCACGGCGGTGTCAAGGCCGTAGCCTTTCGCCAGATTGGAAGCGATGGCGCTGGACAGGGTGCAGCCGGTGCCGTGGGTGTTGGGGTTTGCAATGCGCTTGCCCTTGAACCACTTGCCGGTGCCATTGCGCCACAAAAGATCGTCGGCGTCGTTGATCTGGTGTCCGCCCTTGCACAGCACGGCGCAGCCGTAGCGCTGGCTGATGGTGCGGGCAGCGGCCTCCATGTCGGCGGCATTGGCAATGTGCATGCCGGAAAGGATCTCGGCTTCCGGGATGTTGGGGGTAAGCACCTCAGCCAGCGGCAGCAGCTTTTCGGTCAGTGCCTGCACGGCATCGTCCTGCAGCAGCTTTGCGCCGGAGGTAGCCACCATCACGGGGTCCACCACGATATGCTTTGCGCCGTAGAAGTGCAGCCGCTCGGCGATGGTGTCGATGAGCGGGGCAGAGGATACCATGCCGATCTTTACTGCATCCGGGTAGATGTCGGTGAACACGGCGTCGAGCTGCTGTGCCAGAAACTGCGGTGTGGTGTCAAAAATGGCGGTCACGCCGGTGGTGTTCTGTGCCGTCAGGGCGGTAATGGCGCTCATGGCAAACACGCCGTTGGCGGTCATGGTCTTGATATCGGCCTGGATCCCGGCGCCGCCGCTGGAATCACTGCCGGCAATGGTCAATGCAGTTTTCATAAATAAACACTCCTTATTATTTTTTATTCGCCCAGTGCGGTGCGGAGGTTGTCCAGCACCTTTTTGCTCAGCAGCACGAATGCCTGTTTGGTGCGGCCTGCGGACACATTGGCGCAGCGCACGTTTTCCCGGGCAAAGAAGTCCTCTGCCACAGCGCCCGCTGCGGCGCGGGTGTCGCAGAAAAAGCGGTTGCTGGGCTCGTCGAGCCACTTTTCCAGTGCAGCGGAGTCAAAGCCGGGGCCGATGGAGGTGTTGAACAGCACCTTGCCTGCACCCAGCTGGGTAAACTCGTTTTCGCCCAGCAGCAGCACGTTCTTGTTCAGGCAGGTGAACACCACCTCACTGTCCGCCAGCAGCCGGGGCAGGGGCTTAAAGGTCATACCGGCGGCCTCGGCGTCCGGCTTTGCGCTGCGGGCAAAGTAGCTGATCTCTGCGCCCATAAATTGCAGCGCATCGGCGATCATCCGCCCAGAAACGCCCAGACCCACGATGCCTACCTTCAAGCCGGTGATCTCCACCGGCTCGTCCCGCAGCATGGGCATCCCAAAGCCGTGCAGCAGGCCGATCAGCTCGTGCAGAACGTACTCCACAACGCCGCGGTCGCCGTAATCCCGGATGCCCAGCACCTGGATGCCCCGGGTGCGTGCGTAGGCGATATCCACGTTGGCGCTCTCCTCAGAGTACAGGCTGCAGCACATGCCGATATAGCGGATGTTGGGGCACTGCGCAATGACCTCTTTACCCATGCGGGAGGTGTAGCTCAGCAGCACGGCATCGGCGTCCCCGATGCGGCGCACCATCTCGTCGTCGCTGCCGGGCACGTCCCGGTACAGCACCACCTGCTTGGCATAGCGGTGCAGCTCCTCCTCGGCAGAGGGGATCAGGCTGACAGGCTCAATGGCAACAAGCTTTTCAAACATGACGGACTCCTCCTTATATTAGTAGAAGCAGACGGGCGATGCCAGATTGCGCAGCAGGGAGACGGCGCTCCAGCCTGCAATGGCGCTGGTGGAGGAGCAGATATCCACCACAGCCTTCACGCCCTCGATCTCGGCGGTGATGCAGTGGTCGTCGCCCACCCAGCCGGGCACCGAGTGCATGGTCACCCCGGTGATCTCGGGACCGGTGGTAGCCAGAGAGGTAGCCACCGCCACGTTCACCCGGCGGGGGAAGGTAGCAATGGCCTGCTTGGCGTTGCCGGTGAACACGGTGGTCTTTTCGGTGTCGGTCAGCAGGTGCTCTGCCCACACCGGCGTGTTGCGGAAGCCCTTTGCACCGGTGTGGGTCTCGATGCCGGCAGTCTCCGGCAAGCCCTGCGCCTGTGCCATCAGGGTGACGGTCTGCAGCACATCAAAGCCGCCGATGGCACCGCTGGTCAGGTGCACCTTGGCGCCGCCCTCCACGGCGGCTGCCTTGACCTGCGCGTAGAAATCCAGATCCGCAAAGGCACCGATGGACAGAATGACCAGATTGACGCCCCGTTTCAGCACCGGGATGGCCATGGCGCGCACCGACTCCACCGAGGCAGCCTCCACGATGTACTCCGGCTCAAGCGCCAGCAGGGCGTCCACGTCCTCGCAGATGGTGCAGCCGACATTGGCAGCGGTCTTTTCAGCCGAGGCGCGGGTGCGGCTGGTCACGCCCACCAGCTCGTAGTCCGGCAGCAGACCCTTCTTCCATGCGTCAGCCACGATGTTGCCCAGAAATCCGCAGCCCACAATACCCAATTTTGTTTTCATATCCGTATCCTAAACTCCTTTTTTCTGCCTGTGGCAGCATATTCAAAGCCAGTATACCATACCGGACACAAAAAGGGAAATAATGTTTGCGGCAGCCCGGCGGGGCAGGACATAAAAAGTTAACAAAATAAATTACAGAAAAATTACAAAAGGCTATTGCAAAATGGTGTCAAAAGAGTTACAATATAGTTACAGCAAGGGCAAGACCCCAAGGCTGTGTGTGAAATCTTTTTCTTCTTGTTTTTGGGATACTGGGCGCGGATCCTCCTCCTCCGGCTGTTCTCCTTCACAGCTATGATCCATGCGCCGCACAGGCAGTGTCCCGCTTCGTGTGCAAAAGGGCTCGTCCGGTGTTCCGGACGAGCTTTTTTGCGTTTTGCAAGCCCTGTTTTGCCTGCAAAAGTGATACTTCAAAAATCAAAGTATGACCAATGCCCGAAAACGCTTGGCAATTTGTCTGTTTTTCCGCAAAGGACAATTATAAAGTTTGGCGCGGCAGGGGTTTGTATTCTGGCGGGCTTTGTGGTAAAGTATATACAATCCTGTTACAAATAACGATATTTCGATATAAAATGG
>CAVKCU010000097.1:0-6293 GCA_963654645.1 Clostridiales bacterium
ACCAAGGTCATCATGAAGCAGAACCCCGCTGATGTCGAGGCTCTGATGGCTTGCAAGACCGAGGCTGGCGAGACCGTTGACGAGGCTCTGAAGAACCTGATCCTGGTCATCAAGGAGAACATCAAGGTTCGCCGCTTCACCCGTTACGAGGGCGTCTGCTCTGCATACGTCCACGGCGGCGGCACCCACGGCATTCTGGTCAACTTCGAGACCACCAACGACATCGATGCTAAGGACGAGTTCGTTGCTTACGGCAAGGACATCGCTATGCAGGTCGCTGCTGCCAACCCCGGCTATGTTGACGAGGCTTCTGTCCCCGCTGAGGTCGTGGCTAAGGAGAAGGAGATCATGCTGGCTCAGATGGCTCAGGATCCCAAGACCGCTAACAAGCCCGATGCTGTCAAGCAGAAGATGATCGAGGGCAAGATCAAGAAGTTCTTCAAGGAGAACTGCCTGGTCGATCAGGAGTTCGTCAAGGACGGCGACCTGACCGTTGCTCAGTACACCGCTAAGGTCGCTAAGGATCTGGGCGGCGAGATCAAGATCGTCAAGTTCGTCCGCTTTGTCAAGGGCGAGGGTCTGGAGAAGCGTGCTGACGACTTCGCATCTGAAGTTGCAAGCATGGTGAAGTAATCTAAACTTCCAAAGACAAAATGGGAGCCGCAGTACCTGTAACAGGGTGCTGCGGCTCCTTTTTACATATTTGTGAAAAATGCAATACCGGGCAGCCTGCGGGCTGCCCGGTATTACCATACAAATCTTCTGCTTACGCTTCGTCCAAAACCTCTTCGGGATCCTCAATGGCGTCCTCGATGGTCTCCTCCACCTCCATCGCTTCTTCGGCGTCCGGTGCAGCAAACAGCTCCTGGATCTGATCCCGCAGCCAGAGCAGACGATTGTCCAGTGCCTTGTCCCGTGCCAGCAGCGGCGCAATGATCTCGGGCTTGTCGGTGATCAGGTCGTCCACGCCCAGCTGCAGCAGCTTTTCAGCATCCTGCTGACGGTTGATGGTCCATGCGGAGATCGTCTTGCCGCGCAGGTGGATCTGCTGCACCATACCGGCGGTGATAAAGGTGGACTCCACACTGAAAAAGTCTGCGGCAGGCAGGTCGTAATAGGTGCCCACGCCCAATGCCAGAATATACCCTGTGGTAATGTCCGGGTCCAGTTCCTTCACCTTGCACAGGGTCTCGTAGCTCTGAGAGGTGACCACGCAGTCTGCGCTGTAGTCGTATGCGTGGATCAGCCGCACCGTTTCAGCCTCCAATGTCGGCGTAAAGGTGCTGGGCTTGATCTCAATGTTCAGTTCCGCCTTGCCCTTACACAGTGCCAGAACCTCTTCCAGCGTGGGGATGTAGGAGCCTGTAAACTGCCGATGGAACCAGCGCCCGGCATCCAGCTGCTGTACCTGTGCATAAGGCAGGTCGTAGATGTTAGCGTTGCAGCCGGTGCACCGGCGCAGGCTGGTATCGTGGGTCACCACCGCTACGCCGTCAGCGGTCATCTGCACGTCCAGTTCAATGCGGGGGCTGCCGTGCTCCAGCGCGGTCTCGAAGGCTGCCATGGTGTTCTCCGGTGCACGGGAGGAATAGCCCCGGTGGTAGGTGATCACCGGGTCGGCAAGGCCCAGCACGCTTTGCAGCGGCTGCGTTTGCGGAAACAGCAGATATACCGCCGCCACACTGCAGGTGACCAGAGCGGCGCAGGCCAGCATCCCGGCAAGTACTGTCTGCTCACGGTGCGGGGCGGGGAGTACGCCGTAAACGGTCGGCTGCGCTGCATCGGGCTGCCGGGTCATTTCATACAGTACCTCTGTAAGGGTACTCTGCGCCGCAGTCATGGCACAGTCCATGAGCATACAAAGGAACGGCAGTTCGATCAGCAGCGCCGCGCGGGAAAGCGCCAGCAGCGCGGCGGTACTGGCAAAGCCGACACCAAGAATAACGCAATAGAACAGCGCTGCGCCGCACAGCAGCATCAGTCCGGTGCGCACGGCGGCAGTCAGCATCCAGCGCAGTGCCAGAGCAGGCAGCTGCCCGGTGCGGCTGTGCAAAACCCGCAGGCTCTCCGCAAACGCACAGCCAAAGCTTTTGCGCTCCAGTAGAAACTTTGGCAGCACCACCAGACCATCCAGCAGCAGAGCCAGCACGCAAAGCACCGCCAGAGCAAAGAGAAAACGATTGACAGTGCGCGCTTTCAGCAACCCCCAGAGATATTCCGGCACGGCAAACTGGGTCAGATGGTTTGCTGCCAGAAAAAAGTTGGTCAGCGGGATCAGGGCAATACCGTACAGCAGCAGCGGGAGATTCTGCGGCAGAAACACCCGTACAAGGCTGCAAAAGGCATCCCGGAATACTGCCCCCGCCCGCAGCGGATCGCCGTGCCGCACCCGCGTCAGCAGCTGCAGCATCGCGGCGACCTCGTACAGGCTCCAGAAGGCTGCCAGCACCGCCAGCACGGCGATGCACCCGATGATAGCAGGGGAGGTAAAGATGCGGGAAGCAGTTTTGTTATTGAGGTAGCGGATGGGCGCAAACCGCAGCGTCAGCGCCCAGATCTGCTGCAGCATCGGCACAAACAAAAGGTTTGTCAATACCTTATAAAACAACAGAAAAAGCAGAAATACCCGTCCCTTTGGCGAAAGCAGGGAACGGGCGGCATCGTGCAGGGAACGGTAAGTCTGCTCCTGCTGCCGGAGCGTTGCGGAAAATTGCTTCAAGATAGCTTCAACCTCTTTTTCACTTTGCCGGTTTTTCTCATGCGCTGCATAGGTACAGTTTGGCAGCCTGCCCGGCAATTATGATTTTAAATATTTTAATATAGTGTAACATAAATGCAACGGAAAGAAAACGCAGCAGGCGGGTGCAGTTTCGCCAAAAAAACCGGAAAAATTTCTACATCTGCAAAAAGGGCGCGCCGGAGCTTTTGCCCATATAAAACGAGCAAAACGAAGAATCGTTAAAAATTTGGCTTACCATAAGCGATGGATGTTGAATCGCATGGATTTTTATAGAATCCCTTGCATTTTTTTGCCAGCTTCTGTATAATAAATATAATTTTGAAAGCTCACACAGACAACCAGGAGGTCTAATTATGGCTTCAAAGATCAATAAGGGAGAAATCCTCGCCAAGTTCTTCGATGACGGGGAGTACACTGCGCTGTTTGCTGATGGCGCAGTGAGCGCTGCCTGCGGCTATGCTGCAGGTCAGCAGGCTTACGCTGTTTATCAGAACGGCGAGGCTGTCACCGTAAAGGATGTTGAAAAGAACATCAAGGTTCTGGAAATGGCTGCACAGACCGGTTGCCCGGTGGTCACCTTCTATAACTCGGTGGGCGCAAAGCTGACCGAGGGTCTGGACGTGCTGACTGCCAGCGCAAAGCTGAATGCACAAATCGCAAAGGTCTCCGGTGTTGTTCCGCAGGTGGCCGTTGTTCTGGGTGTCTGCGGCGGCACCAGCGCACTGAGTGCTGCTAACGCGGACGTCTGCATCATGGCTAAGGGTGCAGAGCTGTTCTTTACCGCTCCGTTCACCTCTGCTGCCAAGGGCGATAAGGTCGCCGATGCAGGCAGCGCCGCTGCTGCCGCCAAGGCAGGCGTAGCCTCCATTGTGGCTGCCGATGCTGCAGAGGCCGCTGAAAAGGCTGCTCACATCGTGGGTCTGCTGCCCGCCAACAACCTGACCGGCCCGGCGATCTTTGAATTCGAGCAGCCCGCCGATGTTCTGGCTGCCGGCGCCGAGCCCGCAAAGGCCGCTGCTGCTGTGATCGATAAGGACAGCGCCGTGGAGCTGTATGCAGGCTTTGGCAAGTCTGTCTACACCGCATTTGCAACCATCGGCGGCAACGCCGTGGGCGTTGTGGCAACCGGCAAGCAGCTGTGCCACAACTGCGTAGCCAAGGCTTCCCGCTTTGTGCGCCTGTGCGATGCCTTCAGCGTGCCTGTGGTCACCATCGTGGATACCGAGGGCTTTGTGCCCAGTGTTACCGATGATGTGGCTGGCGGCATCCGCGAGGCTGCCCGTCTGGCTGCTACCTACGCCGATGCTACCACCGCAAAGGTGGCTGTGCTGGCTGGCAAGGCTGTGGGCCCTGTGTACACCGCTTTGGCTGCTGCCGACCTGCGCATCGCTGTGACCGGCTGCACCGTCAGCGCACTGGAGCCCAGCGCCGCTGTCAGCGTGCTGTACAAGGATGAGATCGATGCTTCCGACAACATCATTGCCGCCACCAAGGCCAAGGCTGCTGCCTACACCGCTGAGGTGTGCAGCGCTGCCAGCGCCGTGGCAGCCGGTGCTGCCGATATGAGCTGCGATGCCGCCAATGTGCGTGCCAGCGTTGTGGCTGCACTGGAGCTGCTGAGCACCAAGCGCGCCGCCCGCCTGCCCAAGAAGCATGGCAATATGGCCCTGTAAGCGTCCGAATGTAAGTTAATTGAGTTCGATTTTGAATTGGAGGATCCTTCCATGAAGTACTACAATATTACTGTCAATGGTGTTGCTTACAGCGTTTCCGTTGAGGAAACTGCCGCAGGCGCTGCTCCTGTTGCTGCTGCTCCCGCTGCAGCACCCGCCGCACCCAAGGCCGCTCCCGCTCCTGCAGCTGCTCCCAAGGCAGCCGTCGGTGCAGCCGGTGCTGTTACCGTTAAGGCTCCCATGCCCGGCAACATTCTGGATGTCAAGGTCGCTGCCGGTGCTTCTGTCAAGGCAGGCGACGTGCTGGTCATCCTCGAGGCCATGAAGATGGAGAACGAGATCGTTGCTCCGCAGGATGGCACCGTGGCTTCCATCAACGTGAACAAGGGCGATACCGTCAACTCCGGTGACGTTCTGGTTTCCATGAACTAAGGAAGAGGTGACAACCATGGCAAAAAAGCCGATCAAGGTGACCGAGGTCGTCCTGCGTGATGCGCACCAGTCTTTGCTGGCCACCCGTATGACCATGGACGAAATGCGCCCCATCCTGCCCGAAATGGACAAGATCAACTACTTCTCCGTGGAGTGCTGGGGCGGCGCTACGTTCGACAGCTGCATTCGTTTCCTGGATGAGGATCCTTGGGAGCGTCTGCGCATCCTGCGCAAGGAGCTGCCGCACCAGAAGCTGCAGATGCTGTTCCGCGGCCAGAATATGCTGGGCTACCGTCCCTACGCAGATGACGCTGTGGAGTACTTTGTACAGAAGTCTGTTGCCAATGGCATCGACGTCATCCGTATCTTCGACGCGCTGAACGACCCCCGCAACCTGCAGACTGCGATCAAGTCTGCCAACAAGGAGGGCGCTCATGTGCAGGGCTGCATCAGCTACACCCTGAGCCCCGTGCACAACAACGAGTACTTTGCATCCTACGCCAAGACTCTGGAGGAGATGGGCGCAAACTCCATCTGCATCAAGGATATGGCTGGTCTGCTCACCCCCTATACCTGCTATGATCTGGTCAAGAAGCTGAAGGAGACCGTCAGCATCCCTGTGGACATCCACAGCCACTACACCGCAGGTCTGGCTTCCATGTCCATCCTCAAGGGCATCGAGGCAGGTGCCGACATCGTCGATACCGCTATGAGCCCCCTGAGCCTTGGCACCAGCCACATGCCTACCGAGAGTCTGGTCGCTGCCCTGCAGGGCACCGACTACGACACCGGTCTGGATCTGAAGCAGCTGAATGTTGTGCGCGCTTACTTTGCTAAGCTGCGCGAGAAGTACATTGCAAATGGTCAGATCAGCCCCAAGAGTCTGGGCGTGGATGCCAACACTCTGCTGTATCAGGTGCCGGGCGGCATGTTCTCCAACATGCTCAAGCAGCTGAAGGATGCCGGCAAGGAAGATAAGCTGGACGAAGTGCTGGCTGAGATCCCCCGCGTCCGCGAGGATGCAGGCTATCCGCCGCTGGTTACCCCCACCAGCCAGATCGTTGGCACGCAGGCTGTGTTCAACGTCATCATGGGCGAGCGCTACAAGATGGTCACCAAGGAGTTCAAGGGTCTGGTCCACGGCGATTACGGCAAGACTCCCGCTCCCATCAAGCCCGAGTTCACCAAGAAGATCCTGGGCGACGAGCAGCCCATCACCTGCCGCTTTGCCGACACGCTGGCTCCCGAGATGGACAAGCTGAAGGCCGAGGCTGCCAAGTGGGCAACGCAGGAAGAGGATGTGCTGACCTACGCTATGTTCCCGCAGGTCGCTCCCAAGTTCTTCGATAAGCGCAATGCCAAAAAGCAAGGCGTGGACGGTGATCATGTGGATTACACCAATCAGTCTCATCCTGTCTGATAAATAGATTTCTTTCAGGGCTGCTGCA
>CAVKCU010000098.1:0-6242 GCA_963654645.1 Clostridiales bacterium
CGGCGGGCAGCGGGTCGCGGTTCTGGGGCGGGCGGCACTTGACGATGTTGGCGATATAGCAGTTCTTTTCGCGGTCAAGGTCGATGGCAAACAGGTATTTGTCCAGCAGCTGACCGCTGCGTCCCACAAAGGGTAGACCCTGCTCGTCCTCGCTCTGCCCGGGACCCTCGCCCACAAACAGCACCTCGGCGTCCGGCACGCCCTGCCCGAACACTACGTTCGTGCGGGTGGCGCACAGCTCGCACCGGGTGCAGGCAAGGCATTCGGCTTTTAAAGTATCCATATCCATGGAGAGCATCTCCTTTAAAAACAGTTTGGTAGTTTTATAACATTGTAAACTATAACACAGATTCAAGCGTACGGCAAATGCCCAAAAGAGATTCTCTTAGTTTCTTGAAAAAAACACCTGCGTATGATAAAATAAGCTTAGAGAAGGGAGCGGGTAAAATGCCGGTATTAAGCATATTTTATGGTATCATCGTCAGGATGTACCGGGAGCAGGGCGGAAAGCACAATATGCCGCATATCCATGCGGAATATTCCGGGGAAGAGATCGTGATGGCACTGGACGGGACGATCTTGGAGGGCAGCTTTCCCAAAAACAAGCTCAAGCTGCTGGAAGCGTGGGTGGTAATACACCGCGATGATCTGGAAGCGAACTGGAAGCTGTTGAGCAACGGCGAGCAGTTCTTCCGTATTGACCCTTTGAAATAAGGAGTGATCTTATGTTGCAGCCGAAATTGACTAAGGTGGAGACCATAAGCCCCTTGAAGCTTCGCTTATTCTACGAAACGGGCGAGGTAAAACTCTTTGACGTTGCACCCTATGCAACGGGGCCGTGGTACGGACAGCTGAAGGACGAAAGCTATTTCAATGCGGTTCAGCTGCTGCCCGGCGGTGTGGGCATCGAATGGCCGGAGGGACAGGACGTTGCGCCCCACGAGCTGTACGAGAACAGCATCCCTGTAAAGAAAACTGCATGATGGAGCATCTGCCCAAAGAGCCTGTGGACTGCACGGGCTCTTTTTATATTTGCGGAGAGCATCTCCTTCAAAAACAGTATGATATTTTATTCACAAATCGAATCGTGTTTTCTCCCCTAAAATATAGCACAAAAACACAATTTTGTCTTGAACTTTTTGCCGTCTGTGCTAGAATAAAGAAGAAAGGCATCCTTGTGTCCAACAGACCGGGGAAGCAAATTTTGGAAAGCATTTTCGGAGGTAATCACAATGGCTGATATGTTTGCACCGCTGGTAGCACAGCTGAAGGCAAATCCCAAGACGATCGTGTTCACCGAGGGCAATGACCCCCGCATTCTGGAGGCCGCAAGCAAGCTGCTGGCTGAGGGCGTGCTGAAGGTCGTTATGGTGGGCAACGAGGCAGAGTGCAAGGCTGCTGCCGCCGCCGGTAACTTTGATATTTCCGCTGCCGAGATCATCGACCCGGAGACCTACGCCGGTTTTGATGAGATGGTCAGCACCATGGTGGAACTGCGCAAGGGCAAGCAGTCCGCTGAGGAGTGCGCAGCCCTGCTGAAGAAGTCCAACTACTTCGGCACCATGCTGGTGAAGATGGGCAAGGCAGACTGCCTGCTGGGCGGCGCTACCTACTCCACCGCCGACACCATCCGTCCCGCTCTGCAGCTGGTCAAGACCAAGAAGGGCGCACATCTGGTGAGCTCCTGCTTTATTCTGGACCGTGACTGCGGCGAAGAGGGCCTGAAGCGCATTGCCATGGGCGACTGCGCTGTCAACATTGATTACACCGATACCGTCGATAAGGCTACCGGCGAGGTCAAGGTGTCTGCCGCTTCCAAGCTGGCAGAGGTGGCTGTGGAGACTGCCCGCACCGCAAAGCTGTTTGGCATCGACCCGAAGGTGGCTGTGCTGAGCTTCTCCACCAAGGGCTCCGGCAAGGGCGGCACCGTGGCACTGAGCCACGACGCTACCATCAAGGCACAGGAGATGGATCCCGAGCTGGCTGTGGACGGCGAGCTGCAGTTTGACGCAGCCGTTGCTCCCGAGGTGGCACAGGTCAAGTGCAAGGGCAGCAAGGTGGCTGGTCAGGCCAACACCTTCATCTTCCCCTGCATCGAGGCCGGCAACATCGGCTATAAGATCGCACAGCGTCTGGGCGGCTACGCTGCCTACGGCCCCATCCTGCAGGGCCTGAACGCTCCCATCAACGACCTGTCCCGCGGCTGCAACGCAGACGAGGTGTACAAGATGAGCCTGATCACCGCTTGCCAGTCTTAAACAATTTCGGCACAAACAGGGAGAAGCCTTCGGGCTTCTCCTTTTTGTTTTGCCCCCTCTTGCAATCCGGCGGGGTTTATGGTACAATATCTTAGCATCCACAAGGATGTGTCGGACAGCGCCTGCTGCGTGGTTCGGCATACGGATGCGGGTCCTGTACGATGGATTCGCTGTGAACCAGGTCAGGTGGGGAACCAAGCAGCCTTAAGCAGTGCGTTCGTGCGTTTCAGTAAGCCTGCATCCGTATGCCGAGTTACGCAAGGCGGGGACAAAACCCCGTCGAGCGCTGTCCTTTTATTTTTGCCGCAAAGGCCGGGAAAGGGGAGACATCGCCGTGTATCGTGCGCTTTACCGCAAATGGAGACCCCAGCGGTTTGAGGATGTGGTGGGCCAGCGTGCCATCGTGACTGCCCTGAAAAACCAGATCACCGCAGGGCGCGTAGGCCATGCGTATCTGTTTACCGGCGTGCGCGGCACCGGCAAGACCACCTGCGCCAAAATTTTTGCCAAGGCGGTCAACTGCCTGCACCCAGTAAATGGCGACCCCTGCGGGGAGTGCGAGATCTGCAAGGGCATCGACAACGGCAGCCTGCTGGACGTGGTGGAGATGGACGCAGCCTCCAACAACGGCGTGGACGATATCCGCGACCTGCGCGACGAGACCGCCTACACCCCCAGCGCCTGCCAGTATAAGGTGTATATCATCGACGAGGTGCACATGCTGTCCACAGCGGCGTTCAATGCGCTGCTGAAAACGCTGGAAGAGCCCCCCGCACACGTCATCTTCATTCTGGCGACAACGGAAATCCAGAAAGTGCCCGCCACCATCCTCTCCCGCTGCCAGCGGTACGATTTTACCCGCATCGGGCCGGAGGATATCGCACGGCGGGTGGAGTATATCGCCGGGGAGGAAAAGCTGGAGCTGACCTCCGACGGCGCGGAGCTGATCGCCCGATTGGCAGATGGTGCGCTGCGCGATGCGTTGTCCATTCTGGACACCTGTGCCGGTGTCACTGCAAAGATCGATGCGGACGTGGTGCGCCGCATGGCGGGCGTGACCGACCGCAGCTACCTGTTCCATATCTCGGACGCGCTGGAAGCGCAGGACGCCGCCGCCGCGCTGGCACAGCTGGCGCAGCTGCGGCAGCAGTCGGTGGACGTGAAGCGCCTGACCGAGGAACTGATCGCCCACTACCGCGCCCTGATGCTGGCGGCGCTGCCCGGCGGGCAGGCGCTGCTGTCCGGTGTTTCGCCGGAGGAAGAGGCGCTGTACCTGCAAAAAGGTCCGGCGATGGGGCAGCGGGGAGCTATCCGCGCTATTCGTACCCTTGGTACGGCGCTGGAGCACATGACCCGCGGCAGCGACCAGCGCATCGAGCTGGAGCTGGCACTGTTCAGCCTGTCCGAACCGCCCCAGCAGATGCAGGCGGTAACGGTACAGGCAGCCCCCGCCCGCGCGGCACAGCCGGAAGCACCCCGCCCCTTTGCGGCAGCGGCGCAGCCCTTTGCCAGCGCCCCGGTGCAATCTGCCCCCGCAGCAGCCGCACCCCAGCCCACGGCAGCAGGAGCAGAGCCTGCCCCTGCGGTGCAGCAGACGTCTCCGCAGCCTGCCGCGCCGGAAGCCCCGCCCGCCCCTGCGGAGGAGCTGCCGCCTGTTCCGGACGAACCGCCGGTACAGCAGAGCGATGCCGCCCTGCCGTGGGACGAGCCTGCCCCGCAGGCACCGCCGCCGGAGGAGCCGGTCAGCCAGCCGGAGCAGCCCGCTCCTGTGGAACAGCCACCGGCAGCGGAGGAACCGTCTGCCCCGGTGCAGGAGCACCCCGCCGACCCGGTGCTGACAAAGCCCCGCAGCGTGGCGCAGCAGGGGATAAACCCCTTCCCGTACTGGGGACAGATCGTGCAGAAGCTGGAAAGCGTCGACCCCATGCTGTATATGTATCTGCGCAAGTCCAAGGCTTACTTTGACGGCACCCGCGTGCTGATCGACGGCGGCAAGACCTTCCGGGATTTTATCCGGGTGAACAAGGACAGCCAGAAGCTGATCAAAAAGCTGATCGCCGAGGTATCCGGCGTGCCGGTGCCCATCGGCCCCTACGAGCCCAAAACGGCAGGAAAGACCGCCTCCAACGCGGAGCAGTCCCTTCTGGCGCTGGAAAAGCTGGGGTTAGAGGTCAGCATTGAGGATACCGCCCGCAAAAAGCGATAAAAATTGTTTATAATAAAGGAGAATACCATTATGAAAGCAAGAATGCCCGCAGGCTACGGCCGCCCCGATATGAACGCCCTGATGCGTCAGGCCCAGAAGATGCAGGAGGACATGAAGAGCAAGCAGGCCGAGCTGGAAGCCGCCGAGTACACCGGCAGCGCCGCCGGTGAGATGGTGACCGTGAAGATGAACGGCAAGCACGAGGTGCTGTCCATCACCATCAAGCCCGAGGCTGTGGACCCGGACGACATCGAGATGCTGGAGGACATGGTGGCTGCTGCCATCAATGCCACCGTGAAGCAGGTGGACGAGACCGCCGAGGCCGAGATGGGCAAGCTGACCGGCGGCCTGAACATTCCGGGTCTCTGAGCCGGGAAGGGGAGATACCATGGACTACACTGCTGCACCGCTGGAAAAGCTGATCGAGGAGTTCGGCAAGTTTCAGGGCGTGGGCCGCAAGGGTGCTACCCGCATGGCCTATCAGGTGCTGAGTATGTCGGATAAGGACGCTGCGGCACTTGCCGATGCCATCCGCGGCGCACACACCCGGCTGCACCGGTGCCGCATCTGCCAAAATTACACGGATGCTGACCTGTGCCCGGTATGTGCCGGCGCCAAGCGGGACACCTCGGTGATCTGCGTGGTGGAAAAGCCCCGGGACGTGCAGGCGTTTGAGCGCACCCGGGAGTATAACGGCCTGTACCATGTGCTGCACGGTCTGCTGGACCCGCTGGCTGGTGTGGGCGCAGAGCAGCTGACCGTCAAGGAGCTGCTGGCGCGGCTGAAGGACGACACGGTGAAGGAGGTCATCATGGCAATGAACCCCACCGTGGAGGGCGAAGCCACCGCCATGTATCTGGCAAAGCTCATCAAGCCGCTGGGCATCCGGGTCACCCGGCTTGCCTCCGGTCTGCCGGTGGGCGCCAGCCTGGAATACGCCGACGAGACCACCCTGTACCGGGCGCTCTCCGGCAGAGGAGAGCTGTGAGCCTGTAAAAATTTACAATTCTGTCAGAAACAGCCCTTGCATTACCGCAAAAAAATGGTATACTGAAACAACGAACGGAACGGAGAAAGGAGGCGCGCAGCATGGCACCCACAAAGGAGCGCCCGGCGACCAAGACCATCGCCACCAACCGCGAAGCGCGCCACGAGTATTTTGTTCTGGAAGCGCTGGAGACCGGTGTGGAGCTCAAAGGCACCGAGGTGAAAAGCCTGCGGGCCGGCGGGGTCAACCTGAAGGACAGCTGGGTGGATATTGAAAACGGCGAGCTGCTGGTAAAGGGGATGCACATCAGCCCCTACGACCACGGCAACATGTTCAATCAGGACCCCATGCGTGTCCGGCGGCTTTTGGCGCACAAAAGTGAGATCCGGCGTCTGCACCAGCAGTGCAAGCTGCAGGGCTATACGCTGGTGCCGCTCTCGCTTTATTTCAAGCATGGTCGCGTAAAGATGGAAGTGGGCTTGTGCAAGGGCAAAAAGCTGTACGACAAGCGTGCCGATGCCGCCCAGCGCGATGCAAAGCGCTCCATTGACCGGGCTGTGAAGTCCAACGGCAAGTATTACTAAGCATTCCAATTGCAGACTGCGGCTCACCGCAGAAAACCAAGCTTTCCGCACATCGCAAGATGTGCTTTATAAGGGGGCGTAAAGGTTTCGACGGGGGGAGCAAGGTCTGGGCAGCGGGTAGCAGTGGGGGAACTGCTCTATAACTCCTCCAAAAAAATTAACTGACAACAATAATTATCAGTTGCTCGCAGCCTGAGTGCTGCGCG
>CAVKCU010000099.1:0-6188 GCA_963654645.1 Clostridiales bacterium
TGACTCTGACTTGTTTGACATGAAAAAGCACCACACGTTTCCGTGTAGTGCTTTTGTTTCTGGTGGAGATTACCGGGCCGATTCTAATCACGGTGACCCTCTTGCAGTCCATGCACGGCGCTCTCCCGGGTGAGCCAGACCCTCACTCGTTTGGCATTAAAAAAGCACCACACGTTTCCGTGTAGTGCTTTTTGTTCTGGTGGAGATTACCGGGATCGAACCGGTGACCTCTTGCATGCCATGCAAGCGCTCTCCCAGCTGAGCTAAACCCCCAGATGTCTTGCCTTGTGCCTGACGACGTGTGTAATTATACCAGCCGCAGGAGCGCTTGTCAACAGTTTTTTGAAAATATTTTGCAGCAAAAGATCCCCGCAGGGCGTGTGCCCGGCGGGGATCGGAAAGCGGGAAAGTGCTCTTTTTTGAAAAACTACACCTTAGCGTGCCTGACGGTCAAAGATCTGCGGGGCCACGCGACACAGCAGAACAGCAGCCACCATGGTGAGCAGGGTCTCGGGCAGCATATAGCTGCCGTTGTAGGTCAGGCTGTAGGTCCATGCGGCAAGACCGTCGGTCAGGTTGCCCCAGACCAGCACGCCGGACAAAAAGCTGCACATAAAGCGCAGGAAGCCGGCAGCAAAGGTGCCCACAGCCACACCCACGGTGCGGTTCTTGAAGGGGCGGGCGAACAGCTCAGCCAGACCCAGCGCCATAAACGCCAGCACATAGTCCAGCAGCACCTCGCCGAGGAAGTAGATAAAGGTGGGCGTGGGGGGAGCCCAGAAGCCCAGCATCATCTGCAGGCAGGCGTTTACAAAGCCGGTGAACAGACCCCACTTTGCGCCGTGGCGGAAGGACACCAGCACAAAGGGCAGCATGCTCAGCAGGGTAACGCTGCCGCCGTTGGGCATGGTGAAGAATTTGATGTTGGAAAGCACAGTGCCCAGAGCGATCATCAGGGCGCATTCCACCAGAATACGGGTCTTGGAATAGGTTTTGGACATGATGGAAAGATTCCTCTCTCATAATAGTACACAAAAACAAAATGCGCCTGCTGGCAGCAGACGCATGGAGGTTTGTTGAACGTACCGGACAGTTCCGCAAACTACCTACGCCGGCATTGCCCGGATCAGGTAAAGGGTACTCCGCGCTATGCGGATCTCAGCCTTACGGCGCCCCTGTTTTTATGTCCGCCCACAGTATACGCGCCGGGGGACAAAATGTCAAGCCCGCAGACATATTCCGCCCGGGCAGTGCGTATGCTATACCATTGCAAAGCTGGAACGCAGGGAGGCGGGATATGAAAGCCGATCCGGAACAGCGTGCCGTGCAGCTGGGCGAGTACATTGCTGCCCACAACGCCACGGTGCGGGCAGCGGCGGCTGCGTTCGGGTGCAGCAAGTCCACCGTGCATAAAGACGTTGCCGTGCGGCTGCGCAGCATCAGCCCTGCGCTGTACGGACAGGTGCGTGCCGTGCTGGCGCGCAATAAGGCTGAGCGCCATCTGCGGGGCGGGGCTGCCACCCGGCGCAGATACAGCCGCCGCTAAAGCCAAAAGAGACTGCTGCATTGCGCAGCGGTCTTTTTTGCGTAGAGCGGTATTTTTTAGCGGGCGGAATCCTCTCGGACGCCTGCTTTGACTGAGAGGGCTTTCAGCTGCTGCTTTTATCCCTCGGCGTGGAACTGCTGCAGCGCACCTTTTTCCAACCGGCTTACCTGCGCCTGACTGATGCCGATCTCCTGCGCCACCTCCATCTGGGTCTTGCCGCGCAGATACCGCAGCTCCATAATGCGCTTTTCCCGGGGCGAAAGGGCGGCTACCGTATCGCGGAACTGCAGCCCGCTGATCCAGCTTTCCTCGCTGTCCGGGTCGCGCACCTGATCGATGACATACATCGCATCGCCGCCGTCGGTGTACACCGGCTCATCAAGGCTGAGCGGCTCTATCACCGATTCCAGCGCGGCGGTCACCTCGCGCCGGGCAAGCCCCGCTGCGGCGGCGATCTCGTCCATGGTGGGCTCGCGCCCCAGCTGCTTTTCCAACGCTTCCCGCGCCTGCATGGCGCGGTAGGCGGTGTCCCGCAGGGTGCGGCTTACCCGCAGGGCATTGTTGTCCCGCAGAAACCGCCGGATCTCCCCGATGATCATGGGCACGCCGTAGGTGGAAAACCGCACCGGCTGCGCGGGGTCAAAGTTGTCGATAGCTTTGATCAGCCCAATACACCCCACCTGAAACAGATCGTCCAGATTTTCACCCCGCTGGGCAAACCGCTGCACCACGCTGAGCACCAGCCGCAAATTGCCCTCCACCATCCGCGCCCGGGCAGCTTTGTCCCCGGCGCGGGCAAGGGTGAGCAGCTGCCGCTTTTCCGCTTCGGTCAGCACAGGCAGCTGCCCCGTGTTCACACCGCATAGCTCCACCTTGTTGTACATCCAAACGCCCCCGGTCTTTTAGCTTTACCGGAAGTATGGCTCTGTGCGCCGGACACTATGCGTGGAAAAAATTGAGCGCCCCTCCGCAAAAGAGGGACGCTTTATAGACAAACCTGTAATTTTATGGTATGCTGTGTCTGGCGGCGCAAGCCGTCCATCAGGCGCTGTGCCCACAAACGCAGGCGGCTAGCTTCTTACCGGTACCTGAGTGCCGGGTAAGAGCGAATTTTTTCTTTAAGATCTCGTTTCTCCCCGGACGCTTAAGGGCGGGAAGGGGGGATGCGTCATGACGTTTGAACAGGTCGTATTGCTGCTCACGCTGCTTGGAGGGGCAATTTACATTACCTTTCAGATCACATGGACTGTATCACACAGTGATGATAAAAAGAAAAAATGACCGCCCTCAGTGACTCCCAATCCTGAACGGTCATTTTTCTTTTGATCTAGTATGGTAAGGAGTTAGCCGTTTGTAGAGCCAGCGCCTCTTGTGTTTTTATTATACACGCTCCCACGCGGAATGTCAAGCGCAGTTACTCGCTTTCAAGGCGGGCTTTCAGGGTGTGGATGATACGCTTTTCCAGCCGGGAGATATAGCTCTGGCTGATGCCAAGGGCGTCGGCGGCTTCCTTCTGGGTGCGCTCCACGCCGTCGGTAAGGCCGAAGCGCAGCTCCATGATCTGCCGCTCCCGTGCCGAAAGCGCCGCCACGGCGCGGCGCAGCACGGCGCGCTCGGCGTCCTGCTCCAGCTGCTGGCTTACGGCGTTGGCGTCGCTGCCCAGAATATCCGAGAGCAGCAGCTCGTTGCCGTCGCCGTCCACGTTCAAAGGCTCGTCGATGCTGGCCTCCTGCCGGCGGTTGGAACTTTTGCGCAGATACATCAGGATCTCGTTGCCAATGCAGCGGCTGGCGTAGGTGGCTAGCTTGATGCTGCGGGCAGGGGTGAAGGTGTTTACCGCCTTGATCAGCCCGATGGTGCCAATGCTTATCAGGTCCTCGGCGGGCACGCCGCTGTTCTCGTACTTTTTTGCCAGATACACCACCAGCCGCAGGTTGTGGGTGATCAGCTCCTCGCGGGCGGCGGCGTCCCCGGCAGCCATGCGGTCAAGCAGGGCTTTTTCCTGCTCGGGGGTCAGGGGCGGGGGCAGGTTTGGCCCGCCCGCCAGATAATGCACCGCGCCGCAGTAGCGCAAACGCCCCCACAACCGCTGCCAGACCTTGCGGAAAAACTGCAACATGGATATCCCTCCTGTGCATGATTTATTATATGTATTATAGGGGAACTCCCTCAGTCAAAGCCTAGCGGCTTTGCCAGCTCCCCCGGGGAGGGAGCCTCTGGCGTGCCCGGACACTTTGCACTTTAGCCGGAAACCTTGCCGCCATGCCAAAGGCTCCATCTCAGAGGGGGCTGGCATCGAGCGTAGCGAGATGACTGGGGGAGTTTGGCGTGCGAGTACCCCTTCCGTCTGCTCACTTCGTTCGCAGCCACCTTCCCCAAGGGGACGGCTTAACCCTCTCAGTCACGCCTGACGGCGTGCCAGCTCCCCCGAAGGGGGAGCTTATTAGCGTTAACCGACAGCTGTGCAAAAGCTCCCCCCTCGGGGGAGCTGGCGAACGCAGTGAGCCTGAGAGGGTTCGTACCCATAGCGCCGCGCATTCTAAATCGTCTCAGCGCTACACCCCTACATCCTCCGCTACGTCATCCCCCAGCAGCAGTGTCCATGCGCCGGCGGGGGCGTCCGGCGCGCAAAAGGCCGCCAGCAGGCAGGGCACGCGGCGGCGCCCGCAGCACAGCACGGCGGGTACGGCGGGCAGCAGACAGCGGCCCGTAACGGCGGCGCAGGGCACAAACTGCACCCCAAGCCCCGGGGGCGGGGCAGCGCCGGCGGCAAACCAGCTGTCTAAGGTTTCCCGCAGCGGGGTGGGCAGCAGGCTGCGCACCGGCGGGTACTGCACCAGCACCACCCGCCGCCCGGCAAGGGGGTCCTGCAGGGTAAAACCGGTGTCGTGGTAAGCCTGCACCGGCACAGCTGCATCCGCTATATGCAGCACGGCGGCAAAACAGCCCCGCTGCGGGCGGCCAAACACCGCCAGCAGCCCGCGCAGCAGCGCGTACACCCCTGCGCAGCAGAGCAAAAGCTGCCCCGGGCGCACCGGCAGCAGCACGCAAAGGTTGTTGGTCTGCACCCCGGGCAGCACCACCGCGCTGCACAGCACGCCGTTCAGCGCCGCGTACCACCCGCACAGGCGGGCAAAGCTGCGCGCCCCGGGTACGCCGTAGCATGCCGCTACCACACCGCAGCAGCTGACTATCTTATATAGTACCGCCAGCGGGGCACGCCATGGCGGCGCCAGCAGGGCAAGGGTGCTTACGGCAGCCGCCGCGCTGCCTGCGCACAGACGCAGCCCGGTGCAGCTGCGCCCGCACAAAAGCCCCGCGCCCAGCAGCAGCGCGGCGGCTGCAGCAAAGTTTACCAGCAGCAATTCGTCCACAAAAACAACTGTTTTCATTGCATTGCACCGCCTTATGGTTCTGATATTGTATTTTTCACAAAATTGCGGAAAAATCTGTCACACCAGAAAAACCCGCATGAACAGTGCATATTTGCTACAAAAGCCGGGACTGTGTTTCACAGTTTTTACACTTTTTTCAAAAAAGTACTTGAACATTTCTGGAAAGTGTGGTATATTATTGCCATCCTAGTAAGGATTGAGCCGGAAACACCGGTTCGAAAATATTTTTTCTATTTTTGAAGGGAGTAATTCATTATGATGATGCCTGCAAACTTCTCTGCTGTGTCTGAGAACGAAATGACCTACGTTATGGGCGGTAGCGTTGCTGATTACCTGACCCCTGTCATGACCTCTAAGGAGTGGCAGAACTTCAGCAAGAACATGGTTACCGTTGTTGGCAACAAGTACCTGAACGGTTTCCTGGCCAACACCGTTGGCGCTATGTTCAGCGGCACCTGGACCCCCGGCGCTGGCATGACTGGCTTCGGCGGTCAGTTCACCAAGATCTGGGCTAACAACTACACCGCTAACGTGACCGATAAGTCCACTGGCATTCAGAAGTTCGGCTACGGTCTGCAGGGTGTTGCTAACTGCGTCCTGAACGTTGCTGGCAATCTGGCTGCTATCTACAACCTGGGCTTCGGCACCGTGAAGAACGCTGCTTCCGAGAGCACCTTCGTTAAGGACGGCGCTTTCACTTTCTAATCAGTTTTAACTGACTAGAGAATGCTTGCGTGACTGTACCTCTAGGGGTGCAGGGAACATAACAGCATATTAACACCCCCGTGGGCGTAAGCCTGCGGGGGTGTTTTTGTGCAACTCCCTCAGTCAAAGCCTGCGGCAGTACCCCCTCAGTCACGGCTTGCGCCGTGCCAGCTCCCCCAAGGGGACGCCTTTTGGCGCTGCCGGAAACTCTCTCCTTTCACCTAAAGCTTTAGCAACGAACGTAACGGCGTGCGCCCTCTCAGTCACCTACGGTGACAGCTCTCCCAAAGGGAGAGCCAAGAGCACGCCCATACACTTCCTCATAATATCTGACACTTTAGTGATGAACTTTACGGCTTGGCTCCCCCTTTGGGGGAGCTGGCGCGGGAGCGCCTGAGAGGGCGCAATTGGCACTGCCGGAAAGTTTGCCGCTACCGCTGAAGCCGTCCCCTTGGGGAAGGTGGCGCATTAGCGCCTGAGGGGGTACGTTCACACTTCTTTTACCAGTCTGTTACTTTCCGTTTTATGCGGTTTGTGGTATA
>CAVKCU010000100.1:0-6187 GCA_963654645.1 Clostridiales bacterium
AAGTCGTCGTCATCCAGCATCATGGCGTGGATGTTGAACACCTCGGCGATGTCCTCGCCGGCTTCTGCCAGTGCCTTTTCGTACAGAGCGGTCTGCTGCTCAATGGCCTTCTGCCGGGCTTCCTCAAAACGCTCCAGCTCTGCGGCGGTATCTGCCACAGGGGCGGTGGAAATAGCGGTATCTTTTTTCTTATAGATCTTCAGCTTGCCAATGGCGATGCCATTGAGCACGCTTTTGCCGGTGCCTACCTGCATAGCACGTTCTCCTTCCTCTTACAGCCGGACGCACAGCGCCCGGCGTTTTGTCAAAAAAAGCCCCCGCAGTTTTCCCGCGAGGGCTCGGCTTTTAAGCCGCGGCTCAGACGTTCTCGCTCAGGAACTTCTGGATGGCCTCTGCGGCTGCTTCTTCATCATCGCCTTCGACCTTGATGGTCACGGTCTCGCCCTGCTTGACGCCCATGCCCATCAGAGCCATCAGCTTGCGCATATCGCAGCTCTTGCCGTCCTTCTCGAGGGTAGCGGTGCTTGCAAAGCCCTTCACGGTCTTGACCAGCAGACCGGCGGGACGGGCATGGATGCCGCAGGCATCCTTAACAGTGTACTGAAATTCCTTCATAATCATTTTCTCCTTACTTGATCCCTCTGCCCGGGCTGCACATTCAGCCCCGGAACATGGCTTTGCCAATGGGGATTGGTATACTACTATTATAAACCCGTACCGATATTTTTGCACCGTTTCATATTGCCGATTTTTACAAGAAAATTTTGTTACATTTGAACATACAAATGCTACAAAAATCCGTGCTTTGTCTAATTTTTGCCCAATCGTGTGTAAAAACTAGGCAGTTTGTGCAACTGCCGGACAAGGAGCTGAAAAAGGTCGTTTTTCCCCCGAATGCCGTCCCTATTCAACGGGGTAGCCCTCCGCGTCCAGCGGCAGCTCGGTGTAGGGGGCTGCCTGCGGGGCGGCTTCGGGCTCTGCGTCCGGTTCGCCGGAGGTCTGCTGTGCGGTGCTGTCGGTCAGCTGCTCATCGTGCCGCTCGCCCCAGTCGCCGCTGTAATCCTCGCCAGAGGTCTGCTTTGCCAGCTCGTTCTGGGCGTCCTGCAGCCCCAGCACCGTGCCGGAGGGCTTTTCCAGCAGATATGCGCCCACGGCCTTCTTTTTATATACCAGCAGCACGCCGTAGCGGCTGGTCTCGCCGCTGCTTGCCGCCGGGAGCAGCGCCGACCACTTTTCCACCGTTTTGCCCTTGTAGCGGGCAAGGTCCATGCCGCTTTGCTGCACCACGCCGTTAAAGGCGGAAAAGCTGTCGTCCCATCTGCGGGGGATCTTGACCTTATCCGCCGTGATGGACGCGCCGTCCACCTCCAGCCCGTAGCCGGTGAACCATGTCTGGATGTCCTGCGCGCTCTCGATGCGGTTCACCGGGGCAGAAACCGCTACCGTCCGGGTACTGATGAACCGCCCCAGCATGGCGCTGAACACCACCAGCGCGCAGCACGCCGCCCCTGCTCCCAGCTTTTTCAGGCTCGTCTTGCTCAGTGTTACCACAAACATATCCCCATGCCTCCCCGCCATTTGCGCTTGCATATTCTGCCACCAGCTTATGCGGGGCAGTGCGGCAGTATGCTCTGCTTTTGCGGAAGAGGGACGATTTTAAATGCGGCGTACTCCGCAGGGAAAGCTTTTATTTGCCGCAAGCGTGCAGGGGCGCTCCGCTGGGCCAGAGGCAGGGAGGGGGGTTCCGACTCCCCCCTCCCTACCTCTGGACTCCACCCACCCCGCAACGGGTCAAGGGCTGCACGCCCTTAACAAACCTAAAGAAGAAGTCGAAGCACAAAAAAGCTAGCGCTGCGCCAGTCGGCGCTATCGCTTTAACGCTTTTTTCGCTTCTCCATTTATAGCCCCTCAGTCGCTGCGCGACAGCTCCCCCGAGGGGAGCAAACCCTCTCAGGCGCTCCCGCGCCAGCTCTCCCGAAGGGAGAGCCAAGGTCTAAGGCTCGTTGCTAAAGTATTAGGCGTAATGAGAAAGTTTCTGGCAGTGCTCTTGGCTCTCCCTTTGGGAGAGCTGTCACCGCAGGTGACTGAGAGGGCGCACGCCGTTGCTCTTAGTGCTAAAGCATCAAGAGCTATGAGAAAGCTTCCGGCAGTGCTCTTGCCTCTCCCTTTGGGAGAGGTGGCATCGCGCAGCGATGACGGAGAGGGCGCACGCCGTTAGCCCTGCTGTTAAAGTATCAGAAGTAATGAGAAAGCTTCTGGGCGCGCCAGAGGCTCCCTCTCCGAGGGAGCTGGCAAAACCGTCAGGTTTTGACTGAGGGAGTTCGTTCCAAACCCCTCCCGTGAAAAGGCAATTCTGGAAAATCCGCAGATTTTCCAGAATTGCAAAATAAAAATAATTGTTCCGCTGATGATGCGCAGAGCGAAGCGGAGCGCATTCCCAATCATCCCACAGCAGGAAAAAAGGCTGCTGCACAGAGCGTGTGCAGCAGCCTTTTTATTAGATTACCCGATATAACTGATATTGGCGTCCAGCTCGCCGCTGTAGCCGTTGATGCGGGCTTTCTCGGTGCCCTGCCACAAATCGCAGCCGATGGGGCTGGAGGAGACGCCGTAGTGGGCGTTCCAGATGGTGTAGCGGCTGCGCAGGGTGTTGTAATCCACCCGCTTGCGGTACCATGTGGTGGAGGCGTATACGCCGGGCTGGTAGCCCAGCTCCTTCACCCGCTCGCAGAAGGCGATGGCGCACTTGGTGCGGTCCTCAACGCCCAGACCGTCGGCGCGACCGGTGCCGCCCGGGGCGGTGGAAGCCTCGGTATCGTAGAAGATGGGGTAGTCCAGCATCCGACCGTTCAGCGCCCAGTTGCAGCCCTCGGCTTCCTCCTGCGCCTCAGCCTCGTTCACAGCCTGCGTAAAGAAATACACGCCCACCTTCAGCCCCGCGTTGCGGGCGTTGGTAAAGTGCTCTTCAAACATGGGGTCCTTGACCAGCTTGCCTTCGGCACCGTAGCCCCGGTAGCCGATGCGGATGATGACGAAGCTCACGCCGGATCTTTTGATCTTGTTCCAGTCCAGCCCGGACTGATACTTGGACACATCGATGCCAAAGGTCACGTTATCCTGTTTTACGCCCTTATCGTTGAAATAATACAGCTTGCCGTCAATGGAACGCAGACCGGTGACCTTTTTGTTGGTGTCCTGCGCATAGTAGTAGGTCTTGCCGTTCTCGGTGCGCCAGCCGGAGTAGGCGGGCTCCTCCTGAATGCCGAACAGCCAGTTGAACAGCCACTGGAAAAAGCCGTTTTCATCGGTCAGGTCGATGCACTGCGCCTCGGCATCTTCCAATGCGCCGGAATCCAGCGCCTGCTGGATCTGTTCCGGGGTCAGCAGTACGCTGCCCTCCGGGGTGTGCTGGCTGGCGGTGTCGTTCTGGGCGGTGCCGTCCGCTGCAGGAGCCTGCGGGTCCTGTGCAGCCAGCTCCGGGGTCTCTTCCAGCAGCAGTGCGGGGGAGTTTTCCTCCTCCAGTGTGGTGTCCCCGGCGGGCTGCGCCGGTGTTTCCGGTGCTTCGGCGGCTTCTTCCTGTTCAGCCGGTGCGGCTTCGGCGGCTTCCGGCTTTTCCACCTGTTCCGGGGCGGGAGCAGCCTGCTGCGGCTGTGCAGTGCTTTCCGCTGTCTGCGCCGGGGCGGTGGTCGCCGTGCTCTCCGCTTCCGGGGCAGGGTCAGCCGCTGCCGGGCTGCTTGCCTGCGGGGTCTCAGCGGTGATATGGGGCACGACTGCACCCACAGTCAAAGTCTCCGGCTGCGCGGACAGCAGGGTCGCTGCCCCTGCGCCGCCCGCAGCCAGAACCAGCGCCATGGTCAGCGCTGCAATGGCTGCCGCCGCTTTGCGGCGGGCTGTGCCGGATCGGTCAAATCGTTTTTTCATCTGTCGTCTCTGCCTCCGAATCTCCCGGTGGTGCAGCGCTTGTGCTGCACCGGACCTTTGCCCCCTGCCCGGGGCGGGTCCGCTTTTCTATATTCCGTGCATATTCCACGCCGCCCATGCGCTCAGGATAAAAAGGACGGCGGATGATAACTTTACTCTTCCTCTAGTATACACCCGCACGCGGGGAGCAGTCAACGGCACAGCGGGCTTCTACACAAATTCTCCACCGGGGCAGTGTGTCGGAAAATGTTCCAAATGGAATACGTTCCGGAGGGGCAGAACATTGCACAAAGCCGAAATTTCACAATTTTTCCAGCAACCTCTTGCTGTCTTGACAGGTGTATGGTATGATACAGGACATACGTTCGTAACTTTAACGATCTGTTTTGGATAGAAAGGCAAGTTTTATGTCGAAGCTGAAAGAATTTTTGGCGCGGAAGGATATCGTTATCTCTCCGCAGCGTTACCTCATTGACGCGCTGGGCGCAATGGCACAGGGTCTGTTCGCCAGCCTGCTGATCGGCACCATCATCAAGACGGTGGGTCAGCAGACGGGTCTTGCGCTGCTGGTGGATCTGGGCGGCTATGCCACTGCCATGAGCGGTCCCGCCATGGCATGCGCTATCGGCTGGGCACTGCATTGCCCGCCGCTGGTGCTGTTCAGCCTGATCACCGTGGGCTACTCCGCCAATGCGCTGGGCGGCGCAGGCGGCCCGCTGGCGGTGCTGATCATTGCCATTGTGGCAGCAGAGCTGGGCAAGGCCGTGAGCAAGGAGACCAAGGTGGACATCCTTGTCACCCCGCTGGTGACCATTTTTGCGGGCGTTGGGCTTTCCATGCTCATCGCCGCCCCCATCGGTGCAGCCGCAAGTCAGGTGGGCACCCTGATCATGTGGGCCACCGAGCAGGCTCCGCTGGTCATGGGCATTCTGGTGTCGGTCATCGTGGGCGTGGCACTGACCCTGCCCATCTCCTCCGCTGCCATCTGTGCCGCACTGGGTCTGACCGGCCTTGCAGGCGGCGCTGCCGTGGCAGGCTGCTGCGCCCAGATGGTGGGCTTTGCGGTGATGAGCTATAAGGAGAACGGCGTGGGCGGCCTTGTCAGTCAGGGTCTGGGCACCAGTATGCTGCAGATGGGCAACATCATCAAGAACCCCCGCATCTGGATCGCCCCCACGCTGGCAAGTGCCATCACCGGCCCGCTGGCTACCTGCCTGTTCCACTTTGAGATGAACGGCGCGGCGGTCTCCTCCGGCATGGGCACCTGCGGTCTGGTGGGTCAGATCGGCGTCTACACCGGCTGGGTCAGCGATATTGCCGCCGGCACCAAGGCCGCCATCACCCCCATGGACTGGGCTGCTATGGTGCTGCTGTGCTTCGTGCTGCCCGCCGTGCTCAGCGTGGTGTTCTGCGCGGTGGAGCGCAAGCTGGGCTGGATCAAGGAAGGCGATTTGAAGCTGAACTAAATAGTTATCGTAAAACCACCGGAGCATCTGCGGATGCTCCGGTGGTTTTGTTTGTGGGGGGGGAACGCCCTCTCAGGCGCTCCCGCGCCAGCTCTCCCAAGGGGAGAGCCAAGGTCTAAGGCTCGTTACTAAAGCTTTAGGAGTAATGAGAAAGTTTCCGGTAGTGCTCTTGCCTCTCCCTTTGAGGAAAGACTTCCCCCGCTCCGGGGGAAGATGTCACCGCAGGTGACAAAAGGGGGAGTGTGGATTTGCGAAGCAAAGACGGAGAGGGCGCACGCCGTTAACATCATCGCTAAAGTTTCGGACGCAATAAGAAACTTTACGGCAGCACCGAAAGGCGTCCCCTTGGGGGAGCTGTCGCGTAGCGACTGAGGGGGTATTTCAGGCGCAAACTTTGCCATCGCGCCAGAGGCTCCCTCCCCGAGGGAGCTGGCAAAGCCGTCAGGCTTTGCCTGAGGGAGTTCCACCCCCATGAAAAAATACACTCAAATTGCATAAAATGCGCATATATTTAAAAATATCTGCATAAAGATACAGATTAAACCAAAAGAAAAGCGAAACAGGCGCTATGTTTGGCGGTTTTTAGCATTGACGGAAAACCCGCGCTGCGTATAATAAAAGCATCAACCGCAAGCGAAAGACAGAGGATGCGAAGGGAAATGCGCATCAGAGAACAAAAGTGTATTTTTATTAAAGGAGCGCGTTTATCATGAAAAAGGAAAACATCAAAAAAGTCGTGCTGGCTTACTCCGGCGGTCTGGATACCTCCATCATCATTCCCTGGCTGAAGGAAAACTACA
>CAVKCU010000101.1:0-6148 GCA_963654645.1 Clostridiales bacterium
GCCGGCATCCCGATGCCGGAGGGCATCATCGACACCGGTGCCTGCGCACAGGCGCTGTATGAGCTGCTGCAGTAAGGGGGCGGACGAAATGGCAGATATCATTAAAGTAGAACATCTGAGCTACGTCTATAACCCCGGCCTGCCCACCGCAGTGACCGCGCTGGACGACGTGAGCTTTACCGTAGAAGAGGGCGATTTTGTGGGCATCATCGGGGCGACCGGCTCCGGCAAAAGCACCCTTATCACCCACATGAACGGCCTGAATAAGCCCACCAGCGGCAAAATCTACATTGACGGGCGTGATCTGTGGGCAGACCCGGAAAAGATCCGGGATTTCCGCTTCCTCACCGGCCTTGTGTTCCAGTACCCGGAATACCAGCTGTTTGAGGAGACCTGCTACAAGGACATCGCCTTTGGCCCCAAGAACATGGGTTTGGACGAAGCCGAGGTGGATCGCCGCGTCCACGAAGCCGCAGACTTTGTAGGCTTAGACCCGGCGCTTTTGGAGCGCAGCCCCTTTGAGCTGTCCGGCGGTCAGAAGCGCCGCGTGGCGGTGGCTGGTGTGATGGCGATGAAGCCCCGCATCCTTGTGCTGGACGAGCCCGCCGCCGGTCTTGACCCGGAGGGACGGGACGATATCCTTTCCGAGGTGAAGGAGTACCACAAAAAGACCGGCACCACCGTGCTGCTGGTGTCCCACAGCATGGAGGATATCGCCAAGTATGCCAACCGGGTGCTGGTGATGAGCAACAAGAAAATTGCCATGTACGACACGGTGGAAAAGATCTTTGCCCGTGCCCCGGAGCTGCTGGAGCTGGGGCTGTCGGTGCCGCAGGTGACGAAAATTTTCCTCAAGCTGCGGGAGATGGGGGTGGACGTCCCGGCGGACGTGTACACCATTCCCTACGCGGTCAAGACCCTGCTGGAAGCCAAGCGCCGCCGTGATGCCGGGGAAAGCCTTGTGCTGCCCCGCAGCGCTGCCCGGAAAGGGGGTGCTGTCTGATGCTGCGAGATATCACCATCGGTCAGCACTTCCCGGGCAACAGTCTGGTGCATCGGTTCGACCCCAGACTGAAGCTTGTGCTGACCGTCGCCTATATCGTGCTGCTGTTTGCAGCCTCCAACCCCTTGGGGCTTGCCTTGTCCATCCTCTTTTTGGGGGTCATGTACAAGGTGGCAAAGATCCCGGTCAAGATGATCGGCAAAAGCCTGAAGCCCATCCTGCCCATCGTGCTGTTCACGGCGGTGCTGAATTTGTTCTTTGTCTCCGGCGAGGGCGACCCGCTGGTGCATTTCTGGTTTTTGACCATCTACGCCGAGGGCGTGCGCTACGCGGTGCTGATGGCGGTGCGCGTGATGGCGCTCATCGCGGGCACCAGCCTGCTTACCTACACCACCAGCCCCATCGTGCTGACCGATGCCATTGAGCAGCTGCTCAAGCCCTTGGGCAAGCTGCACTTCCCGGTGCACGAGCTGGCCATGATGATGAGCATTGCCCTGCGCTTCATCCCCACCCTCATCGAGGAGACGGATAAGATCATGAACGCGCAGAAGGCGCGCGGCGCGCAGCTGGACACCGGCAAGATGACCGACCGGGTCAAGGCGCTGGTGCCGGTGCTCATTCCGCTGTTCATCTCGGCCTTCCGCCGCGCAGACGAGCTGGCAATGGCGATGGAGTGCCGCTGCTACCGCGGCGGCACGGGTCGCACCCGCCTGAAGGTGCTGCGCTGCGAAAAGCAGGACTATATCGACCTTGCGGTCTGCATCGCCTGCTTTGCCGTCATCCTTGCCTCCCGGCTGGTGTTCCCGAACTATTAAAAGAGGAGAACCCTCTCAGTCAAGGTCTGATGACCTTGACAGCTCCCCCGAGAGGGGGAGCTTTTGGCGGTGGTGAGAGAGTTTCTTGTTGCGTTTGATACTTTAGTAACAGGGCTAACGGCGTGCGTCCTCTCAGTCACCTGCGGTGACAGCTCTCCCAAAGGGAGAGCCAAGAGCACTGCCGGAAACTTTCTCGTTTCCTCTGACACTTTAGTGATGTACTTTACGGCTTGGCTCCCCCTGAGAGGAAAGACTTCCCCCGCTCCGGGGGAAGATGTCACCGAAGGTGACAAAAGGGGGAATCTGGCGCGGGAGCGCCTGAGAGGGTTTTTAACGATGAACTTTTTACTTACCCTTGCCTACGATGGCACAAATTACTGCGGCTTTCAGGTGCAGCCCAACGGGCGCAGCGTGGCGGCAACCTTTCAGGATGCGCTGGAAGCGGTGCTGGGCAGCCGCCCCGATATCAAGGGCTGCAGCCGCACCGATGCCGGGGTGCACGCGCTGGGCTTCCGGCTGAACTTCCACGCCGATACCCGCATCCCGCCCCAGAAGCTGCCGCTGGCGCTCAACCAGCATCTGCCGCCGGATATCCGGGTGCTGGCGGCACAGACCGTGCCGGAGGATTTTCACGCCCGGTACGCCGCCCATACCAAGACCTACCTGTACCGTATCCATAACCACCCCATCGACTCGCCCTTTGATGCCGCCTACTACACCCGGGTGCCCCGGCGGCTGGACGAAGCCGCCATGCAGGCGGCGGCGCAGCAGTTCGTGGGCACGCATGATTTTCTGGCGCTGTGCGCGGCGGGCTCTTCTGCCGCCGCCCATGGGGACACCGTGCGCACCATCACGGACTGCCGCGTCACCCGGCGCGGGGACGAGGTGGACATTGAGGTGACCGCCGACGGCTACCTGTACAACATGGTGCGCATTCTGGCGGGTACTTTGTGCGAGGTGGGCGCGGGACGGATGTGCGCTGCGGACATCCCCGCCATTCTGGCAAGTCGGGACCGCAGCCGGGCGGGCCCCACCCTGCCCGCAAAGGGCTTGTTTTTAAAGTGTGTGGATTACCCGGAAAAGGAGGAGCAGCCATGAAAAAGCTTCATCGCGGCGGCAGCCCGGACGGAGAACCGCTTTCTGCCGGGCGTGTGGAATATCTGGAGGCAGCGCGCCAGCGGGTGCGCCGCCGCCGTCTGCGCCGCACCGCCATCATTCTGGCGGCGCTGATACTGGTCACTCTGTTTGCCACCGGCGCGGTGGGGGCATCCATCGCCCGGGTAAAGGATATGGTGGATACGGTGCACATCGCCCTGTCCCCGGCGGTGGGCTGGCCGCAGCAGACCGGCCTTGGTGAGCTGACGGCAGTGCAGCCCATGTCCGGCAGCTTTGTAGCCATGGACGAGGATGCTTGCGTGGTGTACAGCCTTGGCGGCACCCGCCTTGCCAGCATCCAGAGCGGCTACGCCCGCCCGGCGCTGGCTGCGGGCAAGACCCGCTTTGTGCTGTACAACCGCTCCGGCAACGAGCTGCGGGTGGAAAGCCGCACCCAGAACCTTTACAGCAAAACGCTGGAAAACAGCATCTATCTGTGCGCCATGTCGGATACCGGTACGTTGGCAGTGGCAACCGATTCCGCCGACAGCACCGCCCGGCTGACCGTGTATACCCCCACCATGAGCGAGCAGCTGCACTGGGATATGACCGGCACGCAGGGCACCCCGGTGCGGATGGCGTTTGCCGCCGACAGCCGCCGTCTGGCGGTGGCGGCGGTCACCTCCAGCGCCGGGCAGCTGCAGGCAAATCTCTTTGTGCTCAGCCTTGCGCAGGGCGACCCGGTGCAGCTGAGCAGCGGGGACAGCGTGCCCCAGTGGCTGGGCTGGCTGAACAACGACACCGTGCTGGCTGTGTACGAGAACTGCGCCGTGGTGTACGGCGCGGACGGCGGCGAGCGCGAGCGCTTTGACCTTGGCGGCGGCAGTCTTGTCAGCGTTTCGCAGGACGGCGCAAACGCCGCCCTGCTGCTGGAAAACGGGCAGGTGTGCACCGCCGTGCTGCTGGATAAGGACCTGAACGTGCAGTACAGCGGCAACGTGCCCGCAGCAAACCAGATCCTGCGCCGGGGGCAAAGCTTTTATCTGCTCACCGACAGCGGCGTGGAATGCTTTGCCGCAGATGGGGTGTACCAGTGGGGACAGGAGCTTTCCGTCCGTCCGCAGGCGCTCATCGCGGGCAAGCAGCTGCTGGTGCTGTGCGGAAACACGGTGCAGCAGATCGCTCCGCCGGAACAAACGGCCTCCAGCGCCCAGTGAATGAGGGGGAAACCGGTATTTTTGCGGGGAAAGTGATCTTTATAACAGGGAAAACAAGATATGTTCAAGAATCCGTCATTTCTTTTTGATATCCTATGTACGGTGGTATGGCTGGTGCTGATGGTGCGCTACGCCCGCAAGGGCTTTCTGGCGTCCATCGTGCAGCTGTCCGGCAACCTCATCAGCCTGCTGGGCGCACGGCAGTGTTCTGCCGCCTGTGCGGGCTGGGTGTTCGAAAATCTGCTGGCCGGGGGCTTCCGCACCCAGATCGCCGCCCATCTTTCGGAGGACGGCGTGGTGAACCTTTCCGGCATTGCCCAGCAGTATGCGGGCTTTCTGCCCGAAAGCTTCCGCGCCTCCATCGTGGCGGCGTGCGAGCGCAGCATCAACGCCGTGCTGGCAGATAACGCCGTGGTGCTGGCGGATACCATCGTGGAAAAAGTATTGCAGCCGCTGCTCACCCCGGTGATCATGCTGGTGCTGTTCTTTGTGTTCTACGCGGTGCTGCGGCTGCTGGTCAGCATGCTGGTCACCGTGCTGGGGCTGGTGAATAAGCTGCCGGTCATCGGTGCGGTGAACAAGGGTCTGGGCTGGCTGACCGGCGGCATGACCGCCATGCTGGACCTATACCTCGTGCTGTGCGTGGTGTGGGGGCTTGTGGTCATCACCGGCGGCAACTTAAATGTGCTCAACGACACTGTAATGCGCAGCAGTCTTTACTATAAAGCGTTTAATATGTTCAACCCCTTTTTGTAACAGGGGCGACAAGGAGGAACTATGGTCTGTATTCGATGCCAGAAGCGTCCGGCGATCATCTTTATCCAGCGGATGGAGAATGGTCAGATGAAGCAGGAGGGGTACTGTCTGCACTGTGCCCGGGAGCTGCACATCAAGCCCGTGGACGACCTGATGAAACAATTCGGGATGTCGGAGCAGGATCTGGATAACATGGAAAACCGCATGGAGAGCATGATGGAGGAGCTGGGCGACTCCAACCCCCTTTCCATGCTGATGAATATGTCCGGCAGCGGCGAGGATGCCGATGCGGAGAACATGGACGAGGATCTTGTACCCGGCAGCAATGCCACCTTCCCGCTGGGCTTTACCGGTACGGAGAAGCAGGACGGCGAAAAAAAGGCCGACCGCAAAAACGGTAAAAAGCCGCCCAAGCGCAAGTTTTTGGATACCTACTGCGAAAATCTGACCCGCAAGGCGCGGGAGGGCAAGCTGGATGATATCATCGGCCGCGACCGCGAAATTTACCGCACCATCCAGATCCTGAGCCGCCGCCAGAAGAATAACCCCTGCCTCATCGGTGAAGCCGGTGTGGGCAAGACCGCCATCGCCGAGGGCATTGCCGAGCGCATTGCCAAGGGGCAGGTGCCCATTGGCCTGCGGGATAAGGAAATTTTCCTGCTGGACCTCACCAGCCTTGTGGCGGGCACCCAGTTCCGCGGTCAGTTCGAGCAGCGGGTCAAGGGTCTGCTGAGCGAGGTAAAGGCTGCGGGCAACGTGATTTTGTTCATTGACGAGATCCACACCATCACCTCTGCCGGTGAGAGCGAGGGTGCCATGAACGCGGGCAACATCTTAAAGCCCGCCCTCTCCCGTGGAGAAATTCAGGTCATCGGTGCCACCACCTTTACCGAGTACCGCAAGTATATCGAAAAGGATCAGGCGCTGGAGCGCCGTTTCCAGCCCGTGCGGGTGGAGGAGCCCAGCGTGACCGACACCCTTGCCGTGATGAACGGCATCAAGCGCTACTACGAGCAGCACCACCATGTACAGGTGCCCGCCGAGGTGCTTTCGGCGGTGGTCACCCTGAGCGAGCGCTACATCACCGACCGTTTTTTGCCGGATAAGGCCATCGACCTGCTGGACGAAGCCTGTGCCTGCTGCAATCTGGCGCACCCGGTCATCTCCGAGTATCTGGGCATGCAGAAGGAGCTGGACGCCCTGAAGCAGGAAGAAGCCGAGATGGAAAGCGCGGATGTGAACGAAGCCATCGACTACGAGCG